>JAZUPD010000061.1:0-8283 GCA_045604985.1 Eubacteriales bacterium | reverse complement strand
CCCAGCCGAAATATGGAAATTCATATATCTTATCTTTTGAAATATATCTGTTTATCCCATCGATTATCAAGAAAATAGCATGAAACAGTATAGATAGCCAGAGTATACCATTTATGCTTTCTCTTGCAAATTGGTTTGTATAAGTAAATACTAATCCGACAAGAATCCCGATGAATATTTCGCCGATTGCTCTTGATTTTTTGCTCATGTTATCCTCAAATGCCCGTAAGGGCTTTTGTTTTTTGCTACTATTTTCTATCAAATAAAACACTTTTTTACAAATATAATAAAAAAATGATATCGTTTGACAAAATATGACAAATTTTTCCATAAATTTCCATTATAATTAAATTACCAAATTATGGAAGGAGAAGCTTATGGAAAATCAAAATCTTCGTGAAGAACTGAAGTCCATCATTGAAGAGGTCGATTTCAGTGAAAACGAACTGAAGATTTTAGTTGAAAAAGCAAAAGAAATTATGAATACATAATTATTTGTTTTTGCTTTCAATTAAAAACTTCGCAAAAGACTTGAGCTGTTCGAGCTGTTCATCGGTCATCCGATAGATGTGTTTGAACAGCTCTCTGTTTTTTACAAAGTTCTTGACAAAAATTGCCTGTTATGATATACTTTTCTCGGAGACCTGAGAGGGAATCCCGGAGAACACCATTACGGTGGCGGTGCTTCCCTTTATCGGGAACGCAGATTTCTTTTTTGCCTTCCCGAGAGGGGAGGTGATAGCAATGTACATAACTTGGGAAACTCTGTTTCTCTTTTGCACCTTAATCGTTGCGATAATAAGTCTTGTAGTTGATATTCATAATAAAAAGAAATAACCGCCCTGCCGACCAAGCTGAAGCGGTTATTTCTTAACTAATTCACACGGGAAGCGACCGTCATCGGTGCTCTCCGTTATTATTATATACCGCCTTTTATGTTTTGTCAATAGTTTTATTGGTTTTGCCCTCATTTAAATATTTAATAAAAACTTTGAGCTGTTCGAGCTGTTCATCGGTCATTTGATCGATGCGATCGAACAGTTCTTTTTTATTTTCATCAGCAGGTGAAGATGGGGCGACTTTTTCTTTTTCTAAAAGATGTTCTACCGATACCTCAAAATAGTCAGCAATCTTCTGTAAATTTTTAGTGTTTGGCATAGCACCGTTTTTCCACTTTGTAATTGAGCCATGAGCAATGCCAATTTCTTTGACCACTTGCAACGGTTTCATTCCTTTTTCGATACAAAGATTATAAAAATTATTCCAAAACAATTTAATATCTCCCTTTTTATCAAAATTCACCAAAGTGAACCGCGCTGGTTTGTGCACATAAACAAAAATTCATAAAAGTGGATTTTTTATATTGACAAATCCACTTTGGTGGATTATAATGTTATTGCAAGCAAAAATTGTTTTACCGTTGATTTCATTATACAACGAAAAACGATTTTTGTCAAGAAAAATATAAGGAGGCAACGAAGTGGGAGAAGCAACTTTAATCGAAATTAAAAAATCCCTACAGGGCATTGAGCGGCAACTCGAACACCTTATAGGGATTTTAGAAGAGGAAAAGAAACAAAAAGCAGCTGATCGTGAGCAAATCGAAAAATTCATTATTTTATATGGTGAAAAAATGAATGGGCGCGGAGGAATCAGTGCGCACTATCTTGACGATATTCTTTTACAAAAATCAACGAAAAATTGAAAATTATAAAAAAGGAGATAGATATTATGAGTTATAACGAAATCAAGGCGATGCTTGCTCTACTTGGAAAGACGGGACGAGATGTCATAGAGGAGCTTCAACGCAGAGGAATGAACGTAAGTGACTGCACTTTTAGCAAGGCTATCAAGAATGTGGACAGTTCTCCCGCTATTCAAAAAATAAGGAGTGCCGCAATTTCTGTTATCGAGGGATGGAAAAGCGAGGATGTAGCAAATGACATTAGATGAAAAGAGATCCAAACAAATTGAAGAGGCATTGCACTTGTTGGGAATAGAGTCTACTTGTGTGGAATATGAGCCTGAGGACCAATATGGCGAGAGGGCGAGTGTCTATGTGGATGGCGAATACTTTGGGATTTATGATTTTGTCCGCGAAACTTTTGTGGATTGATGAATAAGGGGAAACATATGAACGCGAATACAGACAGACTGGTCAAGGGTGTTGTTTGCTTTAGAAACTCGGACGGTTCATTTAGTGATGATGTCAGAGAAATATACTGCGACGAGCCACAGGAAGAAATGACCGAACTCGAAAAAAGACAACTCGAATATTTCGCCGCAAAGGTTCTTGCTCCTATGTTCTATGAAGATGTGAAAAAAAGAAGCGAGAGAGGGAAGGCTAATAATGAAGGATAAGAAAAATTCCAAATTCACTCCATTGCCCTTTAGGGAAGCAGATGAAGCCATTAGAAAAATATACGCAAGATTTTTTGAACTGCATAAAAACTTAAAAAAATAACGGCAAATGCCGAAAAATAAAGGAGCGAAAAAACATGAAAAACATTATCGGAAACATCCGCTTTGGCGGAAATGCGCTGAATTTCAGCTTCAGCGATGGCAAAATGGATATGGACGTTTTGACCGAAAGAGCCTTTACCGACGAAGAGGTAAAGACCGTGAATAGTGTTATAGACGACATTACTCACATCTGCGTAAAACTCAATGAGAATATCAGGGACTATGGAGAATCAAGAAGCAAAGCTTTTACTTGGCTGAGAAAATTCATTCCCACGAAAAAGGAGTTTCAAAAAGAAGAAAATTATACTTTAGGCACTTCAGATCTCAAATTTAGTTCAAGAGCAAAAAGAACTCCCGATCCCGACAGTGCCAATACGTTTTATATCGAGCTTAACGGCATAAGACTCATAGAAGAAAACGGCGAGATCGTCGGATGGATGCTTTTATGAGATAGGAGAAACAACATGAATAGTTTAAGCAGACCTATGATACGCCCAGTGTCTCCCAAAGAAGTGAAGTGTAGGCACAGAGCGAGGCGTGTCGGTATGTTCTTTGATACGTTGACAAATGTCTTTGCAGTGCTTTCGGCGGTGATCCTCATGTGGTTGCTTGTTTCATGGGTGGACTTTTGCGCTCATGACCTTTCCCGAAGCTATGATTTTTGGCTGGGCGGGGCAAATCTCGTTCGGATAATATGCGATATATGATTTCTTAATAGCAATACCATCCTTGCGAAGAAAATTCGCAAGGTAGGGCGAACAGCCTAAAGCACATAAACACGATAGTAAAAGTTTTTGCCAAGCTTTTTTCAAAAAGCGGCGGTAGTAAAAGTTTTTGCCAAGCTTTTTTCAAAAAGCGGAAGGAGAAGAAAAATGCATTTTAAAACAATAAATCGAGACAAAGTCCTGCCGATGATAGAGCAGGCGAAGGACAAGAAGGAACAGAAAAAGATACTTTGCGATCTTCTTGAATGTAAGCCAAGTGAGCTTGAAGCACTTATCACTGAGCTGAAGAACGAAAGAGCTGCAAATGATGTCACACCTGTTTCATCCATAAAGAGCGGCAAGTGGGAGGACAGCGAGATCGAACAGTTAAAAAAGCTTCACGGCAGAGGATTTGGAAGTGGAGAAATAGCCAAGAAGATAGGAAGAAAACAGAAGTCTGTAATATATAAGCTTGCAGAGTTGAAGCTTGACGAGCTTCAGTATGAGCCTTATAAAGAAACTTGTAAAGAAATCCACGAGGCAGATGATAAGGCACTTGCAAGGAAGGTGGCACACTCTGATGAGCTTGCTGCCGTTTCAGCCTATGCAAATGAGCTTCAAGCAAAGCTTAGGGAAAAGGAGGCGGAAATAGCCACTCTGCAAGCTGCGCTTGATGCCTCCGCTGCCATAGAGGATCAATACAAGGAGCTGGTCTGGGATGCTGAGAAGAAGCTGAAGGAGAAAAACGATGCCCTGAAGCTCACGGAGGATAGATTGAGAAGCGCAAGAGAGCTTCTTTTGAAGAACGATAAGAAGATGTCGGTGATTTCCGATGCTATGTCAAAGGCTCTTGCGTTTATCGCATCCCTTAACGGTGTCATTGCTGATTATTCGAAAACGTGAGGTGAAAATATATGAAAGAAAACATATGCAAGCACTGCGGTCAGGTGGTTATGGCGGGTTATACCTGCGAATGCCCCGAAGCGCAGATGGAGATACGCACCGAAAAGCAGAAAGTGAAGGCGCATGAAGCTATTGATGTGCTGTTCGGGGAGCAGTGCCGCACGGAGGGCTATGAAAGTGTTTCGGAAAACGAGCTTGTAACGCTCAAAAAGCTCGCTGATTACGTGGCGGAACGGCATCTTATCTCTTGCACCGCACTTCTCGGCGGCGGTGTAAAAGCGAAATTCGTTCGAGGAAGCGAAGGCAGCGTCAAGATCGAGCGTTCCGAAAGTAAAAAGACGCAAACCGAGATCGGCTATTGGAGTAATTAAACCATGAAAAAAGAAAAAAGCGCAAGGGAGCAATGTGTTCACTGTATAAAACTTTTTGGGATTCCTCATTGTACCTACGGAACGACGGAGAAAAATCTACACAGCCGTTTGGCGCATCAGCATTGTTCCCCAAAGGACAAATGTCCTCTTGAAGAAAATGAAATAGGAGAAATCACTATGCAAACAAAAAATCAAATAATTATGATACCCATATCGAGACTTGAACACCACCCGAAGAACCCTCGCAAGAGCCTTGGAGACCTCACGGAGCTTTCCGATTCTATAAAAGCGAAGGGCATCCTTCAGAATCTGACGGTCGTGCCTGTTCCCGGTGCGGACACAGAAAAATACTATGTTGTTATCGGTAACCGCCGTCTCGGAGCTTCAAAGGGAGTGCTTACGGAGCTTCCCTGTATCGTTTCCGATATGAATGAGGAAGATCAAGTTGCCACCATGCTTCTTGAAAATATGCAGAGAAGCGACCTTACTGTATATGAGCAAGCTGAAGGCTTCAAACAGCTTCGTTTTGAATTTGGCAAGAGCATCGAGGATATTTCCGAGAAGACGGGATTTTCCGAAAGTACCGTTCGCCGTCGTTTGAAGCTGGCAGAGCTTGACAAGGAGAAGCTGAAGGAGGTCTGCGAGGACAGGCAGATTACCATTGACGACGCTTTGAAGGTTTGTGAGATCAAGGACGAGAGTGCGAGGAATGCGGTCCTTGAAGCTATCGGAACAAAGAATTTCGACGGTAAGCTTTACTGTGAAATGGAAGCTCAGAAGCGAAAGGATAAAGTTCTTGCACTTGTGGAGGAAATAAAGAAATTTGCACCCACAGAGCTTGAAAACCGCCCCGCTTATGATGATGAAACGTGGAGACCGGTCAAAACCTATTATATACATTCGGATGAAAAGATAGAAAATCCTGATTTTGACGCAAATTTTGCTTATTTTGTTGGGGCATCTTGGGTATCCGTCTATGCCGACAACATTCCGACAGAAGACGAAGATGAAGATGCCGAAGAAAAACAAAAAAAGGAGCAGAGAGAAGCGGCGATAAAGGAATGCGTCGCAGAATGTAATATGCTCGCTGATATGGCACACAACCGCCGCACACAGTTTGTCAAAAATCTTAAAATTGATAAGCCTATGCTTATATCGGTGAATAAATGGGCACTCGAAAAGGCTGATGAGTACTCTTCTTCAAATCTCAGCAGGATAAACAAGTATTCAAAAAACGCTGCAGAAAAGGCAACTAAAAAACAAATTCTCGCAGAATATGAAACAGACCCCTACAAGCTGGCTTTCCTTATTATGTTTGCAAGATATTTTGACGATCCTTCCTATACGTACATTGCGAGAGAGTGGTCGGGAAAGCCCGAGTATTGCGACTGCAAGGCACTTGATACGATATATGAGCTTCTTTCGGACTTCGGATATGAAATTTCAGACGATGAAGCGGCTTTGATGGACGGTACACACCCTATTTTTGAAAAGAATTTCCTTGAGGGGATAGAGGAATGACCGGAAGCGAGATCAAATGGGCATTTATGCAAGGTGTTCCCGTGCGGTTCATTGACAGGGTGAGAGGGCTTGATATCTATTATCCGAATATTGATGAAGTCATTTACAGGCGAGACGGAAAGCAGGTGGCGGTATCTGCTGCACTCATCAGCCGTGCCGACATTGCACCAACCGTCACTAGAGCCGGGTGCGAAGATATATTTTTTGCAAATAAGGAGGATGAGGAGCGATGTCACATGGAAACTGTGCAAACAGAAGCCGTCTCATAAAGAAAAATGCCGCCGGTTATTTATACATAGAGGGTGTGGATATTTCCACACTCACTCCCGAGCTTTACGGCGTGGTGTGGAAGCTGAAGGACTACGAGGAAAGCGGACTTTTGCCGAACGAGGTTGCAAACCTCGAGGATCTCTATAACGATGCCTGCGAGACTGTAAATTCTTTACGCAGAGAGATAGACGAGATGCGGAAAAAGCTTATAGAGCTTCCCATCCGTCCCGGCGACACGGTTTATGACTGCCGTGATTTCTTCAATGACGATATAGAGCGACCGAGGATAAGGAAGGATAAGGTCTTTTCGGTGAAAATTTTGGAGGATGACCCAAAAAGGACGGGCGGCAAGCTCGGAGTTTACATTTACCGCACCGAATGCGCCACATACCGCCGTGAGGACTTCGGCAAAACCGTTTTTCTCGATGAAAAGAAAGCACACTTATGTGCAGAAAAGAAAGCGAGGGAGAGGGATGAAAGGGATGTATAACACGATAGCTTTTCTGTTTTGCGTTCTAACTCTTGGATTTGTTGACTTAAATATTAAATATTCTTGCAAATTGTAAAGTAAAATATATAAATGATTTTTACGGCACAACAGTATTGCGAATAGAGAAAGGCGGTGCGGACAAATGAGTAAGAGCAAGACACATTCCGTGAAGATATTGCCGGAATACTTTGAAGCTGTCCTTTCGGGTGACAAGACCTTTGAGATCAGATACAACGACCGTGATTATGTGGTGGGTGATGTCCTTTGTTTGCAGGAATTTGCGAATGACAAATACACCGGCAGAGAGACGGTCAGAGAAATATGCTATATGCTTAATGACCCTAAATATTGCAAGGAGGGATATGTGGTGCTTGGCATTCGCCAAAAAGAGGAGAGAAGGCGAATATTGACACTTGAAGACGCCATAGATATGCTGAAAAAAGAATACGAAAGAGCAAGGAATATGGAGTATGTCAGAAAGCCCCTCGCTTGGGCGTTGTTTCAGGTGTGGAAGAAGGTTGATAAACAAAAGTGAAAGGAGAGAGAATACATAAATGAGCGAAAAGCAAGAAAAGCGCAAGAGGCGTATTCAGAGGGTGCGGTACTATGAAGCCTTAAATATATGGCGGTGTAGCAGACCGCCGATGATACTCTTTTGGCGATAGTTCAAGTGGAAGCGCAGCAGACCAAAGCTTAAAGATTTTAAAATAGACCGATAACAATTACAACAAAAGAAAAAACCACCGCGCTCGGCGGTGGTTGGGATTTTAAACTTGTGAATCAAGTTCTTCGATTGCAACTACGGTGTCTATTTCGGTATTAGCCCATCTTCCTCTGGGGTGAAGCATAATATGTAAGTTGCTTTCACCTAATGAATCATATATACCCGAGCAAGCAAGATAAAAAATGTGATTTGCAACAATATCTGCGGCTCTTACAAGGGTTTTCTTTGAAGAATTACAAAAATGAACGGCTACATCCTTTAGATTTGGGAAAATTGGTGGGTAAAAAGTGTTATATTCGAAATTAATGGTGCCGTGCTTAAATTCCTGCTCAAGTGCTTCTCTGATCTCATACTTACCGTTGGTGGCTGTTGTATGCTCGTCCACATAAAAAGTAAGGTTTTCAATTTCAGCAGGGTTTATGATCCCTTCGTTTATCATTTCGCTGAATTTGGTTTTTACCGCCATCTTAAAAGCCCAATCGAGATATCTTTGCTTTCCTTTTTTTGAGGAAAACACTCCTTGATTTAGAGCTTTTTGATTTATTATTATACCGAATTTGTGAACACCGGTAAGAGAACGGTAAAGCTTGTTTTTTGACTTGTTGCTGATTTTTGCGGCTTTAAGCTCAAAACCGGGAGCTTTGTTCTCACTTTTTCGGATATTGGCTTCTGCGGAAATATATTTTCTCGACCAAAGATCGTTTTCATCTTTTGAAAGAAAAATTATGCCGCCAAAAACAAAAAAATCATTATGTTCCTTATCAAGAACTCCCGATTCATCTGAATAGACATAGATGTTCATTTTTACACTCCATATACAAAAAAAGACGCCCGAAG
>JAZUPD010000060.1:0-15506 GCA_045604985.1 Eubacteriales bacterium | reverse complement strand
TTTTGAAAAAGCTTGACCAAAACTTTTACCTGACAGCGTTCGTGTCCTTGACCAAAACTTTTAACTTACGGCGTTGGCGATAACTTCTTGCCAATTTCTCATTTACCGTACAAAAAACCGACTCACATTGCTGTGAATCGGTTCTTAATATACAAATATACAAAAATCAGATTACAAGAACTCTAACAACACTCTCGACCTCTGCTATCTTTGCAGCAATTTCGTCGCTTACGGGAGTTGCTGTTTCAACTAGGGTATAAGCGTTGTCTCCCTTGGAGCCGTTGATGAAATTCTCGATATTGATTCCTTGCTCTGCAAATGCACCGGAAATCTTTGTGATGGTTGCGGGAACATTCTTATGGAAAACCGCAACTCTCGTACATCCGGAAACATGTGCAAGAGCAATATTAGGATAATTTACGCTGTTCTTGATATTACCCGTTTTAAGGAAATCGTCAAGCTGATGAGCCGCCATGATAGCACAATTATCCTCTGACTCAGCAGTGGATGCACCAAGATGAGGAATAGTGATGATTCCATCAACTTCAACTGTATCCTCTGTGGGGAAGTCAACAACATATTTTGAAACCTTACCGCTTGCAATAGCCGCCTTCATGTCATCTGCATTTACAAGGTCTGCACGGGAAAGGTTGATTATCTTAACGCCATCCTTCATCATAGCAAGGGACTCTGCATTTATCATATTCTTTGTCTGAGGAGTTGCGGGAACATGGAGAGTTACATAATCCGCAACTTTGAAAACATCTTCAAATGTTGCCACCTTCTTAACACTTCTTGACATATTCCAAGCAGCCTCGATTGTAAGATATGGGTCGCATCCAACAACATTCATACCGAGATCAGCCGCAGCATTGGCAACCTTACCGCCGATAGCACCAAGACCGATAACTCCAAGGGTCTTGCCTGCGATCTCGCCGCCCGCAAATGCACTCTTGCCTGCCTCAACAGCCTTTGCAACTCCCTCCGTACCCTTAAGACTATTAGCCCATTTGATACCTCCTGTGATATCACGAGCCGCAAGGAGGATAGCCGCAATTGCAAGCTCCTTAACACCGTTTGCATTAGCACCGGGAGTGTTGAAAACAACGATTCCCTCCTCGCTGCATCTGTCAACGGGGATATTATTTACACCGGCACCGCAACGAGCAATTGCACGAAGCTCTTTTCCAAATTCCATATCGTGCATGGCAGCAGAGCGGACCATGATAGCATCGGGATTCTGAACGTCCGCACCAACATTATATTCATTTTTGTCGAGAACATCCGTGCCGACCTTTGCGATTTTATTGAGAAGCTGAATATTTTTCATTTTAAAATACCTCTTTTATTAACCCTTGGGGTTATTCTTAGCAAATTCCTTCATAAAGTCAACAAGTGCTACAACGCCTTCGTAAGGCATAGCATTATAGATGGAAGCACGCATGCCGCCAACGCTTCTGTGACCCTTAAGGTTCTTAAGACCTGCCTTTGCAGCCTCCGATGCGAACTTCTTGTCAAGGTCTGCATCGCCTGTAACGAAGGTAACGTTCATCATGGAACGGCTGTCCTTCTTTACGGGGGCAACATAGTAATCCTGACTATCGAGATAGTCATAGAGATAAGACGCCTTCTTAACGTTCATTTCCTTCATAACATCAAGACCGCCAAGACTCAGTATCCACTCATAAACGAGCTTAGCCATATAGATGGTATAGCAGGGAGGGGTATTATACATAGAGTCATTTTCAGCCATCGTCTTCCATTCGAGCATCGTAGGCATATCCTCCTCGGCATAGTCGAGAAGATCCTCGCGAACGATAACGAGCGTAAGACCTGCGGGAGCCATGTTTTTCTGTGCACCTGCGTAAATAACGCCGAACTTGCTTACATCAACAGGCTCGGAAATGATGCACGAGGACATATCTGCAACAAGCGGGATATCGCCTGTGTCCGGAATATAGCCATACTTTGTTCCGTAAATAGTGTTGTTATAGCAGATGTGAACATAAGCCGCATCCTCTCTGAAATCTTCCTTCTTAACAGATGGAACATGGTCAAAATTATCATCCTTTGTTGTAGCAACGCACTTAACATCGTAGCCCAGCTTTTGAGCTTCCTTATACGCCTTGCCCGAGAACTGACCGGAAACTATATAATCTGCCTTTCCCGTTCTTTTGATCAGGTTCATGGGAACAGCCGCAAACTGAGTGGATGCACCGCCCTGAAGGAAAAGCACCTTATAGTTATCGGGGATCTGCATAAGAGAACGGAGCATCTTTTCCGCATCGGCAATGATCACCTCGTAATCGGGAGAACGGTGGCTCATTTCCATAACAGACATACCCGACTCACCATAGCAAACCAGCTCAGCTGCTGCCTTTTCGAGAACGGGAAGCGGGAGCATGGAAGGACCCGCAGAGAAATTATAAACGCGATTCATATTTACCTCCACGCCGCATAGCGGCAATTAAAAATTTTTTCAATATTATAATAATCCTCAAAAGGAAAACTTGTTATTATTTTACCCCCCTTTTATCTATATGTCAAGGGATTTGTTAAATTTTCTGCAAAAAAATCAAAAAACAGGGGATTTTCGTGCATATTTATAAGCAATTTTACATATAGCTCCCCCGAAATATCTACCCGTGGTTGATTTTTTCGTTTTTTAATACGAGAGCATTAAAAATTTCTATAATCTTTACCATGAGTTTGATCTTAATGCATCGGAATTTCATATAAATAAGAAATCGGCTTTGTCAAAAAAATTGACAAAGCCGATTTAAATTAAAATTTAGTTATAGACCCAAGGGGCTGTCATCGTCAGATCTCTCTTTATCCGCTTTGATGTCATCACCGTTCTCCTCAGAGTTGGACTTCGCATTCTCTTCGGCTTCCTTTGCAGCATTTTCCTCTGCACGACGCTCGTTTTCCGCATCGCTTTCCTTCTTTTTCTGCTCTGCGATAGCCTCGATCTCTTCCTCTGTGCAGCCATCATGCTCCATAGCATATCTGAACTGATCACTATCCATCGTCTCATGATTATAGAGATACTGTGCAACGAAATGAAGCTTGTCGATATGCCCGCTGAGATATTCTGTGCATTTCTTATAAGCAGAATCTATGATGCTTCTTACCTCATCGTCGATCTCAGCAGCAGTCTTTTCCGAATAATTCTTGCCTGAACTGAAATCGCGTCCAAGGAACACCTCAGAACTGCTATGCTCATTTCCGTAAAGCACAGTTCCAAGCTTTTCGCTCATACCGTATCTCTCGACCATACTCCTTGCGATCTTTGTTGCCTGCTGAATATCCTGTGAAGCCCCCGTTGAGATATCATCAAGCACAAGTGCTTCAGCAACTCGCCCGCCCATGGAAACGATGATATTATCTATCATTTCATTCTTTGTCTGACCAAGTCTGTCTTCCTCCGGAACACGAATCGTAACACCGCCGGCATTACCCGCAGGGATAATCGTTATATGCTTAACAGGGTCAGAGGTAGGACAATAGAATGCCGCAACAGCGTGACCTGCCTCGTGGTATGCAACCAGCTTGTTATCCTTTTCTCTTCTCTGCTTTGCCTTCTTCTGCGGGCCCATGATTACCTTCATATAGGAATCCTCTATCTCATCCATACCGATAAGGGATTTATTCCTTCTTGCGGCAAGAAGAGCGGCTTCATTCAAAAGATTTGCAAGATCTGCACCCGTAAAGCCCACCGTAGACTGTGCGATCTTTTTAAAACTTACCGCATCCTCCATAGGCTTATTTTTTGCGTGTACTCTGAGAATTTCTTCTCTGCCCTTTATATCGGGATATCCCACCGTTATCTGACGGTCAAAGCGTCCCGGACGGAGAAGTGCGGGATCAAGAATATCGGGGCGGTTCGTTGCCGCAATAACGATTATACCGTCATTTGAGCCAAATCCGTCCATTTCAACAAGAAGCTGATTAAGGGTCTGTTCTCTCTCGTCATGTCCGCCGCCGAGACCTGCACCTCTGTGCCGTCCCACTGCGTCTATCTCATCTATAAATACTATACTTGCGGGAGTTTTTCTCGCCTGATCGAAAAGGTCTCTCACTCTCGAAGCACCGACGCCAACATACATTTCAACGAAATCAGAGCCGGATATCGAGAAGAATGGCACATCCGCCTCTCCCGCAACAGCTTTTGCAAGAAGTGTCTTACCCGTACCTGGAGGGCCCATAAGAAGCACTCCGTGGGGAATCTTTGCGCCAAGCTTTGTATATTTTTTGGGGTCTTTTAAGAACTCAACGACCTCTTTAAGCTCTTCCTTTTCCTCGTCAGCACCCGCAACATCGGCAAAAACGACCTTCTTCTTGTCCGCAGTCGCCATTTTGACTCTCGCTTTACCGAAGCTGTTTATCTTTCCGCCGCCCTTACCTGCTACCGAATTCATTACGAATATCCAGAAAACGATACCCATGATTATAAGTATCGCATATGGCAGGAGCGATATCCACCATGAATAATTCTTTGCGGGCTTATAATCGTATTCTGTAAGGATACCCGCTGCCTTCTGTTCAAGGATCAGATCACGCAGATCGTTATAAAAAATAGTTATATTGCTAAGCTGATAGCTCGCCTTTGTGTCGTCCGAAAGAGTAAGCGTTATCTGGTTCTTATCGCTTACCTCAAACGCCTTTACCTGTTCCTTTTGGAAATATTCCACGACCTGACTGTAATCATCAAGCTTTTCAACCTTTGTCTCGGTTGTTTTGAATATCTGAGTTACAGCCAGAATAATAATTCCTATTAAAACAAGATAAAACAAAATGACCTTAAAATTGCTTTTCATCAATGCTCCTTAATACCTTTGCAGTAGTTTTTTTATTTTCCCTCGTAAACTTCTCTTTTGAGAACACCTACAAAAGGAAGCGCACGATACATCTCGTCATAATCAAGACCGAATCCCACCACGAATTTGTCGGGAATGACCCTTCCGCAATAATCCGGCTCAAAATCCACTTCTCTTCGAGAAGGCTTGTCAAGCAGAGTGCAGGTCTTTACGCTGTGTGCACCCTTCATGCGCAGATACTCGGCAAGATGCGAAAGGGTTCTTCCGCTGTCGATTATGTCCTCAACTATTATTATGTCGATATCCTTCATGTCCTTTCTCTGAAGATCAAGATGTATATTGATATTTCCCGTTGTTGCAGTGCCTGCGCCATAGGATGAGACCTTCATAAAGTCTATCTCAACGGGCAAATCTATCCTTTTCATAAGCTCGCCCATAAATACAACTGAACCCTTAAGTATGCAAAGAAGGAGCAGCTTTTTATCGGAATTTTTGTAATCCGCACTTATTTTTGCAGAAATATCACAGCAGATCTCACCAATTTCTTCTTCGCTTATCAGAATTTCTTCAATGTCCTTATTCATAGAATAACCAGCCTTTCTCTATCACTTAAGTCCGCTCATAACAGTCAGTTTTATCCGAAGCTGGCTGTTTTCATCGTTCTCTTTTTCTTTTACTCCATCCTTTAAAGCAACCTCGGGAATAAAAACTATTCCCTCATCATCGCACACGATGGGGTATGAAGGACGCTTGTCAAGTCCCAGCTTTTTTTCTGAAAAAAGCTTGCGAACATCCTTTGACATACCGCCCGAGCGTATTTTGTCGCCGTTTTTTCGACATCTTACTCGGAGCCGCCCCTTTATTTTATCAGATTCAAAATAAACTTGTGTAAATAACTTGTAAATATTTTCCTTTTCTTTCTGAATTTGCGGTGTTGAATGTGACGGCTCGGTGGAACTCATGCTCTCCAGAAGCAGAATATAATCTCCAAATACATTTTCCCCCTCCGAAAGCGTCATTTCATCCATAGAGACAGTCGTTTTTTCCGCACTCTTAGATTCCTTTTCAAAAAGAAGTCTGCCTCCCTCTATCACTGCGCGTTTTCCGCCCGGAAGAGAAAGCGAAGAATGTTCCCTGCTTTTTCTTACAAGCTCATATAAAGAGTCAAGATGAACGCCCTCAAGCATGGCATCATTTTCCTTGCCGTAAAGATGTGACATCACCCGAAAAAAAACAGGGCGTTCAAGCAATACAAGCTCATCTATCTTAGCACATTCTTCCTTTTTTAAATACTCCTCTGCCGCAGAGTCAAGATATAGAAGGTCCTCTCTGAGGCTCTCGCACATGCGGACGGAAGCACCTCCCACATCGGGATTTATAGCCCGAAGGATCGGAACCACCGAAGCCCTGATACTGTTTCTTGTATATGTCTCCTCGGAATTTGTGCTGTCATATACATATTCTATGCCGACCTCGGCGCAAATATCATGCACCTGCTCCTTTGTAAGCCGGAGAATAGGTCTAATAACACATCTGCCGCCACCAAGCTCCCTTACGGGCGGTATCCCGCAAAGCCCCCTAAGTCCTGTTCCTCTTGCGATCCTGAAAAGCACCGTTTCAAGATTATCATCAGCATTATGGGCTGTTGCAAGGATCGGAATTTGATTTTTTTCCATGACCTCGTCAAAAAAATCATATCTCACGTCTCTTGCGGCACTTTCGATGCTTTTGCCCGTCTCTTTGGCGATGGCGGGGACATCTGCATTTAGCACGAACAGCTCTATTCCCAATTTTTCACAAATTCGAGAACAAAAATCTCTGTCCCTGATAGCCTCCTCGCCGCGTATCCCATGGTTTACATGAGCGGCAGAAAGCAAAAAATCGTTTTCTCTGCACCAATCATGGAGAAGCCAAAGCATAAGTGAAGAATCCGCACCGCCCGAAAAAGCGGCAAGTATCTTTCTATCAATTTTTTGATTTTTTTTAAAAAACAAATCAAGCATCTCGCCCGGCGGAATAAAACCACCGAGCGGCATTTTTTTAAGCATGCGAAGCACCGTCCTGTGCAATAGAACGGAACTTAGTATATTTTCCTATCCAACCTACCTTAACCGTATTGGTTGAACCGTGTCTGTTTTTGGCAACGATCACCTCTGCAGTATTAGCCTCCGGAGGCGGTTCACCGTTTTCATCATCCTTTTGATAATATTCGCTTCTGTAAAGGAAGAGGACCACATCCGCATCCTGCTCGATAGAGCCGGAATCTCGCAAGTCGCTGAGCATAGGTCTTTTATCGCTGTTCTTTTCCGCCGCACGATTAAGCTGTGCACAACAAAGCACGGGAACATTTAGCTCCTTTGCCATAAGCTTTATGGATCGTGATATTTCGGAAACCTCTTGGGCACGGTTGTCACTCTTTCTGTCGCTCTGCATGAGCTGGAGATAGTCGATAACGACAAGTCCGAGATTATCAACTCTGCGAAGCTTGGATTTCATCCCCATAACGGTAATTCCCGCAGTGTCGTCGATAAGAATATTGCATTTTGAGAGCCATTCAGAGGTGTGTGCCAAGGCATTCCAGTCCTCAGGACCAAGCTCACCCGTGCGAAGCTTATGAGAATCTATCATAGCCTCACTCGAAACAACTCTTGTCACAAGCTGCTCTGCAGACATTTCAAGAGAAAATATACAAACGGCCTTGCCCGTTGCTCTTGCAACGTTTGTTCCAATATTCAAAACAAAGGATGTCTTACCCATACCCGGACGGGCGCCGACAATGATAAGGTCACTCTTACCCATACCCGCAAGAACGCCGTCAATTCCCGAAAATCCGGTGGAAACTCCCTGCGTAGCTTCCTTATTGGTATTAAGCTCGTGCAGATGATCGTATACCTGCATAAGAACGTCTCTTATGTGGGTAAAGCTCTTCGTTTCCTTTTTCTGTGCTATATCGAAAATTGATTTTTCGGCACTTTCAAGTATATTATCAACACTGTCCTGCTCACTACATGCTTTGTCAGAAATATCTGCGCTGACCTCGATAAGCTTGCGAAGCACGCTCTTATCCTTAACTATTTTTGCATAGTCCTTTATATTCAGCGCACTTGGAACGACCTCTCCGAGCGTCCTTATATAATCCTCGCCCCCGCTTTTATCATAAACACCGGCTTGAACGAGCTGATCTATAAGGGTTACGATGTCGATAACTCCATTCATCCGATAAAGCTCCAGCATTGCATCGAAGATCTTTGAATGCTCCGAGATATAGAAATCCTCGGCAGCGATCTCACCAGCTATTTGATTTAGACATTCGGGGTCTATTAGCACCGAGCCCAAAAGCGATTGCTCCGCAATCATCGAAAAGGGCTGTTTTCGGATCATTCCTTCATTCATGATTTCATATCCTTATTTTTTATTATGTCCGTCTTTCTCAAAATAATCATTGAAAAAGCGCAAATTATTATTTTTCGGTAATAACGATATTGATCTTGCCAATGATCTCCGTATAAAGCTTCACTTCAACCGTATAAGAACCAAATGCCTTAAGAGGATCAGGAAGAACTATCTTTCTCTTGTCGATAACGATACCGTGCTTGTTCTGAAGCTCCTCTGAGATATCCTTTGAGGTGACAGAGCCATAAAGTCTTCCGTCGCCACCTGCTGTTGCCGTAAATTTAACCAGGATACCCTCAAGCTTTGATGCAATGTCTCTTGCCTCTGCTTTTTCAACCTCGATCTTATGCTTAGCAGAAGCTTCTCTGTTTTTCAGCTCGTTTATCGCCTTATTATCCGCCGGAATTGCAAGCCCTCTTGCAATAAGGAAATTACGACCGTAGCCATCCGAAACTTCGATCATCTGCCCTTTTTTTCCTTGGGCTTTAACATCCTGTGTAAGAATAACCTTCATTGTTTTGCCTTTCTCCCCATGGTATTTTACCTCTCCCGGGGAAAGGAGAAATTATATTGATAATAGTGAGAGATCATTGTTGAGTGTCGCTTGACTTATCATTCTCGGGATCACTGTCGATGTTTTCGCTCATAAACCGCTCAACGTTCTCCAAAATCACGTCTTCAAATTCACGGAGAGTAAGATCGTCGCTTCTTCCTCCCGCATTATTGAAATTACCACCGCCAACTCCGGCTAAAAGAGCCGCACAGTTGACCCTGTTGTTATTTGAGCGTGCGCTGACATTTATCCTTGCTCCGCTCTGTGCAATAACTATGGATGCCATAATACCATCCATGTTCATAAGTCTATCCGCAACTCTGCCGATAACTATTTTCGTCTTTGACTCGTCCGAAAGTCCCTCGCCGGAGCAAAGAGCTATTCTTTCATGGCTTATAAGACGCATGTTTGAGCCAATGGAGTATTCAGCAGAGAAGGTCTCATAATCCGCATCAAAGAGTTTTTTTGCCTTTTCAGCCTTGCCCGAGGAGTGGCTGAGGTATTCCGCCGCAGCATAGGTCTTTTCACTTGCATACTGTGTAAAATTCTTTGTATCGAGCATTATTCCCGCAAGAAGTGCAGTAGCTTCCTCTCCGAGGAGCTTCGTATGATGAAGAGAAATTTCAAGAACACCGGAAACGATCTCTGAAGCCGACGAGCAGGAAGTGTCAATATATGAAAAATCGCTCTCTGCCGTACGGTCATTTTTCTCATGATGATCAAGAATAACTATCTTGCCACCAGTCTTTTCACGAAGTGTCTTGTAAAGCTGGGGGCTTTCCATATTCTGAGCGCAGTTCACATCGGTTATTATAAGAAGTGTATCGCTTCTCACAAGTCTGATAGCTTCTGCTTCTCCTATGAACTTGCCCTCGTATTCCTCCCTGTCTCTTATATCCTCAGTGATTCTTGCGAAATTATCATCCTCAGGTTCATTTATAACGATATGCCAATCATTGCGAATATCCGAAACCAGTTTTGCGATTCCCAGACCGCTTCCAATACTGTCATAGTCGGGGCGGCTGTGTCCCATGATAAGAACTCCTCCGCTTTCGCTTATAAGTCTGCGCAGAGTGTTTCCTATCCTTCTGTATTCATTACTTCCTCCGCTGATCGACTTTCTTCTGTCCCTACCGTAATAAGTTATCTCGCCAGCAGTGTTAATAACCGCCTTATTTCCGCTCTTTCTCTGTTCAAAGGCAATATCGGCATTTCTCATTCGCTCAGAAAGATTTTTTCCCGTTGCAGAAAAGCCCATAGAAACTGTAAGCTCGTCCTCTTTTGTGGAAACAGCCTCGCGAATTGTATCGAGAATGGGGAATTTTTCTCTTATGCAGCGTCCGAAAGAGCTAAGAGGCATCATAATTATAAATTTTCTCGTTTCCGGCTCAAAGATCGAGCCGTCAAGATGAAAGACCCAATCGGTAAGAAGCTCACGAACCTTGTCCGAAGCATCCTTTTCGGAAATTCCCGTAGAATTTGAGAATGCTTTAAGATCGTCAATCTCAGCTCTTCCCATAACGATAGTCTCATTTTCAAGCCTTTTTGCAACCGAAATGAGTTGTCTCTTTTCATCTGTAATATCAATAAGAGTTGTTAGATAATAAATGCCCTTTGTGGGGTCTGCGGTCTTTTTCAGATCGCCTATCAGAGTTTCGGTACTCTGAATTATGATATATCTTATTCCTTCGGGAGTATCTTCCGTCTTATGCTGAAGCTCTACCCTTTCATTTACGGAACGGGCAATGACAGATGGGGAAATAAATGGCATAACCTCGGCAACGTCGGGCATTAGTCCATGTGCCTTCTTCTCAAAAAGCTCGTGAGCAGCATGATTGTGCTTAACTATTATTCCCTTTTCGTTTGTTATGATATAAGGGAACACCATATTGTCAAGCATCCTATCAAAGCGATGAAGGATAAGCTCGCGTCTTGTTGCCGTCCTTCCTAAAATGGCAAGCAAGGTCACCACCGCAAAAACAGCAAAGATATACATAACAGTTGCAAATACAAGCAGAGAAAAGCCTCCGACCTCAGTGAAAACACTGATGAGCCAAACAATACCAAGTATCAATGCCCCAAGCCCGATGCAAAGGAAAAATGCCAGAGGATAATTAAAAAATGATTTATTTTTACCCTTTCTGATCGTTTGATTTTGAGATAAATTCGTTTCATTATTGTTCACGGGAGTTCACCTCCTTTATTTTGCAGTTTATTTATAAAAATCCTTTTTCTTGGCTGAAATAGCTTCTCTTATAGTATAAAATGTTCCGAAAAAAGCAAGAACAAACATTCCAAGGACAGGAACTGTAAATATAAGCGAAAAAGAAATAAATAGCGGAAAGCAACCGACCTTGACCATATTTCCCTGACGCCTCGGTAAGCAATACATAAGACCCGTAACAGCCATTGCGGGCATCAGGATAATGCTAAGATTATCAAAAACCGCAAGGGCGGTACTGTCTGCATCAGCAAGTACAACGGACATAATATATGAGAGAGCAAAAACGACCGCAGTCACGATGCTGACCTTAAAAATTTTGTCGGTCTCACTCAGCTTATGATACAGATCAAAGATTCTTAGCAATGCAAGAAGTGATAGATTTGAGAAAAAAGCAACTGAAGAAAAACATAGTGCAACGGTTGACGGAAGCAGGTTTATAATTCCGTTTGAGAGCGAGACCGGATCAATATCCGAAATATTATACTGAGGAAAATTCTCTTTCATCCAAATGAGCTGAGAATCAAAATAAGAACAAAGCTCTGAACGGACCTGATCCACCAACGAGCCAAGAGCTTCACCGCTTATCGTTCCGCCTGCAAGATAAAACGAGACGACAAAAGCGAAAAAAACGAAAATTCCGGAACAGATCGCACAAACGAGAATGGCACTCGTACGCCCAAGCCCCTTTTTCATTGCAAGTGCAAGGCTAAGCCCTGCAACGAAAGGAAAGAGAGATAACAAAGCCCCAAAAAGAAATGCAACTCTGAATCCGCCCATTGTTATAATGAAAAACCCGATAACAAACAGGAAAGACAGCACTGCAGGTACCGGCGCAAGCTTTGGTGCTTCAAGCACAAGAAGAGCACACATACCGCTGACTGCGAGATAAACAAAAAACGAAAATATTGCCGCAAACAACAATATTGAAAAATCATCAGACAAAAATCCGAAAGTGATGCAAGTACCACAGGCAGCCATCAAAAATGATGCGAGAACGGTCACAACTCCCTTTGCTACCTTCGAAAGCGAATCCGGATGAATAGGCAGCTCCAGATCGTCTTTATTTAAGTTGAAATTTCCAAAATTCACAAACAGCCTCCAAATGAGGATAATAATCCATAATAATCTTATCGTATTATTATACCACATATATACGGTTTTGTCAAATTATTATATAAATTATTTACATTTTTATAATTTGCAGACCTGCAAAAACCATTGGTGTAAACCATGGGTAAAATATGAGAATCCGCAAAATGAAAAAAACAGGAGAAAACTATTGACTTTTTTTCCTTAAGGTGTTATAATTAGGTATATAATTTTTTTGGAGGTCTATTATGGAACATATCAAGACTCTTGAAACTCGCAATCTCTGCGAAAGCGCAAAGAACGGCGGTTGCGGCGAATGCCAAACATCCTGCCAGTCCGCTTGCAAGACAAGCTGCGGTATCGCTAACCAGCAGTGTGAGAACAAGTAATTAGAGTAATCACAAATGCGAAATGCCGCCTGCGGGCGGGATTTTTGATATTTTGATATAAAGGAGTTTTTAAATGGTACATCAGTATAAGCTTGGTGGTTATCATATCGTTCTTGATACCTGCTCAGGCTCGGTCCATGCCGTCGACGAGGTTGCATACGATATAATCGAGATGTTTGAGGAAAAAGGAAAGGACGAAGTTATTTCCCAAATCTCAAAAAAGTATTCCGACAGAAACGATATAACAAATGCAGATATCGAAGAATGCTATGGACAGGTCGAGGAGTTAAAAAACAAAGGAAAACTATTCACCTCCGACACATTCGAGAGCATGGCAGGACATCTGAAGGCAAAGACCTCGGGGGTTGTAAAGGCACTTTGCCTCCATATCGCCCATACGTGCAATCTTAACTGCTCTTATTGCTTTGCAAGTCAGGGAAAATACCATGGTGACAGAGCTGTTATGTCATTTGAAGTGGGCAAACGTGCAATTGATTTTCTGGTGGAAAATTCGGGAAGCCGTCGCAATCTTGAGGTGGACTTTTTCGGCGGTGAGCCGCTTATGAATTTTGATGTTGTAAAACAACTCGTTGCCTATGCACGCAGTATCGAAAAGGAAAAGGGCAAAAATTTCCGATTTACACTTACCACAAACGGTGTCCTCGTTGACGACGATGTTATCGAATTTGCAAACAAGGAATGTAGTAATGTAGTCCTCAGCCTTGACGGCAGAAAAGAGATACACGACCGCTTCAGAGTTGACTATTCGGGAAAAGGAAGCTGGGAGAGAATAGTTCCCAAATTCCAAAAATTCGTTAAGGCGCGCGGTGGCAAAAATTATTACATGCGAGGAACCTTCACCCATGCGAATCCCGATTTTCTTGAAGATATCAAGGTCATGCTCGATCTTGGTTTCAGTGAACTGAGCATGGAACCCGTAGTTTGCGCCCCCGGCGATCCCTCCGAGCTTACAGAAGCGGATCTTCCGATCGTTATGGATCAATATGAAAAGCTTGCGGAACTTATGATAGAAAGAGACAAGGCAGGAAAGCCATTCACATTCTATCATTACATGATAGACCTTACGGGCGGACCTTGCATCTATAAGCGTATCTCCGGCTGTGGCTCCGGTACCGAATATATGGCGGTTACCCCTTGGGGCGACCTTTATCCCTGCCATCAGTTTGTGGGAGAAGAAGAATTCAAGCTCGGTGACATCTGGAAGGGCGTCACAAACAAGGAAAAGCAGTGCGAATTTGGTTCTTGCAATGTTTATGCCCGCCCCGATTGCCGCAATTGCTGGGCAAAGCTCTATTGCTCAGGCGGTTGTGCCGCAAACGCCTATCATTCCACAGGATCTGTAAATGGTGTTTATGAATACGGTTGTAAGCTCTTCAGAAAGCGCATGGAATGTGCTATTATGGTCGCCATAGACCGTACGTTCAGAGAACAGGACTAACATATGAATACTCCCATATGCGATTTTGTTCGCAGATACGCAGAAGAAAATAATACTCGTCTCCATATGCCCGGGCATAAGGGGATTCCCCTTCTCGGCTTTGAAAAATACGACATAACCGAGATATCGGGATCAGACAGCCTTTATGAAGCCGACGGCATAATCGCCGAAAGCGAAAAAAACGCTTCGGTCCTTTTCGGCTGTGATACATATTATTCCACCGAAGGGTCTTCACATTGCATAAGAGCGATGCTATCTCTTGCCGTACTCGATGCAAAGAAGAAGGGACAGCACCCACACATCGCCGCTCCAAGAAACGTACACAAAGCCTTTCTCAGTGCTGCGGCAATGCTTGATTTTGATATCACTTGGCTCTCTGCAGGGAAAAACACATCATATCTTTCCTGCTCCCTATCCGAGAAAGAAGCCGAAAAGCTTCTTTCAGAGTCAAAGGGCAAGATTACTGCCGTCTATCTTACCACACCGGATTATCTCGGAAGCATAATCAGACTTGATAAGATCGCCGAAATATGCCATAAATACGGGGTGCTTCTCATAGTTGACAATGCCCATGGCGCATATCTAAAATTTTTGTCTCCGTCCCTTCACCCCATTGACTTAGGCGCAGATATCTGCTGTGATTCGGCACATAAGACATTGCCTGTACTCACGGGAGGTGCATATTTGCACATCTCCAAAAAAATTTCACCTGTTTTGGGAGACGATATCAAAAAAGTCCTTGCGGCATTTGGATCAAGCAGTCCATCATATCTCACTCTGCAGTCGCTTGACTATGCCAACAAATACCTTTCAGAGGGATATTCAGAGCGATTGACTCGATTTTTAGATTTGCTTGATGAAAAGAAGGCTATCCTTCAGGAAAATGGATATAAATTATTTGGCGAAGAGCCACTGAAGTTTACTTTAAAAGCAAAAGAATACGGCTATCACGGCACAGATCTTTTGAAAAAGCTAGAAAGAAAAAACATCATATGCGAATTTGCCGACCCTGATCATCTTGTCCTTATGCTCACCCCCGAAAACACAGAGCAGGACCTTAACAAAATGACAGAGGCTCTTCTCTCAGTTCCTCGAAAAGAAAAAATAGAAATTGCCCCACCGGCATTTATACTGCCGAAAAAAGCAATTTCCATAAGGGAAGCCTATTTTGCCCCATCCGAGAAGATTTTCGTTTCAGAAAGCAAAGGAAGAATACTTTCTTCCCCAAGCGTTGGGTGTCCCCCCGCCGTCCCGATAATAATGTGCGGTGAGATAATAGACGAAAACACCGTAAAATGCTTTGAGTATTACGAAATTAAAACTGTTACGGTAATCAAATAAAAGTTCAGGGCTAAGCCGTTTTTGGCTTAGCCCGTGTATTTTCATAAAGGTAGATAGAAACTTGTTGTGGAGGTATGTTAGATTTGATGACGGGGGATTGGGGTTTGTTTATTGTTTGAGGAGGTTTGTTAATTATTATGCGCTCATGGTGTGCGGCGCTTAGGTTTTCTGAGGGGGAATAAGGGAGTTGTGCTTGGGGGAAGTCGGATCGTAGCCATGTCGTTCTGTGAGCCAAGGA
>JAZUPD010000059.1:0-20202 GCA_045604985.1 Eubacteriales bacterium | reverse complement strand
AAAAGAAAAAACATTTCAGTAAAGATTTCGCTCATTATTTCTATTTTGGTGCTTGTGGCGTTGGTGATTTTTGCCCTTTTTTTCCCAAGACTTGTTGATTCTTATATAAGCTTGCGTGACAGAGATCTTTATTTTACCGACTTTGGCAGGACCGCTGTAAAAGTCATACTTTACTTTGTTCTTATTCCCGCATTTATTGCCGATATTTCACTCATTCGCCTTATGAATATCGTTGATCATGGAAATGTTTTTACCATCCCCTCTGTAAATCTTCTCCGAACGATCTCCTATTGCTGCTTTACGGAAGTGATACTTTTTACAGTTATTTCAAAATACTTTCTTCTTGGTCTTGTCATAGCCTTTGCGGCACTTTTCCTCGGGATCGTTCTACGGGTCGTCAAAAATGTCATTGAGGAAGCGGTCACTATCAAGTTAGAAAACGATTTTACTGTTTGATGGGGCGGTGATATAATGATTATCGTAAATCTTGATGTTATGATGGCAAAGCGAAAAAAAACTCTTGGTGAGCTTGCTGAAGAGGTTGGAATAACCCCCGCAAATCTTTCTATTTTGAAGACCGGAAAGGCAAAGGCAATAAGGTTTTCGACACTTGATGCTATCTGCCGTGCCCTTGACTGTCAGCCCTCGGATATTCTCGAATACAAACAGGAGGAAAAGGATGATGAATAAAAAGCTTTTGGTTTTGAGCCTTGTCCTTATTCTTTTTCTTTCATCTTGCGCTTTTGGCACTTCAAATAACAAAATTGGCATTTATGTATATATCGGTGCGGAGAATATTAAGTCCATCGAAATTGATTTTTTGCGGGACAACAAGATCGTAAGCACTACGGGTTGCTGTAATGCGGACAACACACCGATGAAAAAAGGACAAATGTTTGGATTTGACAAGCCTGAATACGGAAACGCAGACTTTTCCCTTCAAATAATGGTCAAGACCATCGACGGAAACGAGTTTGAAAACGAAAAAACTCAAATCACTCTGCCGGGTGGATTTGACAGATACAAACTTGAACTCGCTCTCGATGACGCCGGAGAACACTATGTCAAACTTATCTCAAGTGAGAGGATAGATGAAAATGGAAAATAATTTTAAAGAAGTTGCTCCCGAAGCTATTGCGGAGCAACCGCAAAAACGGGAATATTCAAAGATCGACGCCATAACAGCTATTCTTCTTTTCCCTCTATGCTATTTTATCGTGAGCATTGATATTTTTTCCTCTCTTAACAGAGCAGTTTCTTTTCTTCTTCTGTTTATACTTGCGCTTGTATATATGAAAAAAAGCGGTATAAGTCTTCTGCAAAACAAAATGTCGCTTATCCTCGGTTTTCTGATATTGACACTTAATATCGGTGTCTTTTTCACAGAAAACATCCCAATAAAACTGTCTATCATCGTCATTTCCTGCTTAGGATTTCCTTATTTTATTTTTTCTGTTTCCGGAAATTCCTTAGAAAAAATCCCATCGAGGCTTTTCCTTTTAGAGCTTATAAAGGCCGTCTTCGTAATGCCCTTTGGCTCTTTTATAAGCGCAATCGAGGCAATTTCCCAAAAGCAAAAAAGCTCAAGGATAGGAAAAAGCCTTCTCTCGGTCCTTCTCGGTCTTGTTATTTCATTTATTCCCTGCTTTGTAGTGATCTTTCTGCTCTCTTATGACGAAGGCTTCAATAAAATGCTTGATAAGCTCCTTGATTTCAGTTTCCTTGATCTGCCGAACGTCATAAGAAATATCATTTTTGCCTTTCCCCTCGCCCTTCTTCTTTTTGGAATGCTTTATTCGGGAAAGTGCAGACGCTTTTCAAGCATCTTAAATGAGGAAAAATGCAAAAAGGTACAGGATATGATGGGTTTTGCTCCCCCGATCCTCTGTACCTCTGCAGTTATCCCCTTCATTTTGATTTATTTACTGTTTTTCATTTCACAGCGTAATTATTATCTCTCTGCCTTCAGCGGGTGTCTCCCCGAAGGACTGACTTATGCTTCATATGCCAAAGAGGGTTTCTTTCAACTTTGCGCCGTTGCACTGATAAATTTCCTCGTAATAATCTGTGTTAGTGTTTTCGGAAAGAAAAAAGGGGAAGAACATCCGCTCATATTACGCATCGTAAATTTCTGCTTTTCACTTGCAACTCTTATTCTCATCGCCACTGCCTTTTCAAAAATGGTGATATATATAAACGCATATGGACTGACTCTTCTCCGTGTTTTGCCCAGTGCATTTATGCTTTTTCTCGCCATTGTTTTCGTCATGATCCTGATAAAGCAATTTACAAAGAAAGCCAATGTCATCATTGTTTCACTTCTTGCCGCCATATTTATCTGCGGCACTCTTGCCTTCGCCGATGTTGATAATGTTATTGCAAAATATAATACCGATAAATTTCTTGCGGGCGAGCTTAAGCATTTTGATATAAGTATGCTGTCGGAGCTTGGAGAAGCGGGAATCGTTCAGCTAAAGCGCATTTCGGTATGTGCAGAGGAAGCTGACATTCGCAATGCCGCCCGCAAACAAATTGAGGAATCAGAAAATCTGATTCCTCAAAGTGATCTTTCGATTCCAAAAATCAGAGCAATGCTGGCAAATCGGTAGCTTGCCTGATTATCAAAAAAGGCCGAGTAACGACTCAGCCTTTTTTCTTTATTTTGCAAGTGCGTTTGCAAGGTCATAAAGCTCTCTTACATAAGCTCTCTTTCTCTGGCAAAATACCTCCATTTCGGCGATCTGCTCTTCACTGTATGGATCAAGATCCCCGTCCTTCAGCTTGTTTTTATACATTTTATCAAGCACAAAAGAATAATTGATATCAACGGAAACGATCTCCGAATCTATCTCGCAAACAACGAGATTGCTCTTGCCCTCAAGAAGAAGGTCAACAGCCTTTGTCCCCATTCTAGTTGCCGCAACACGGTCACGAAGTGTCGGATCGCCGCCTCTTACAACATGACCAAGGCAATTATAGCGAGATTCTATGCCCGTTCTCTCCTCGATCTTCTCTGCAAGCTTTTCGCCAAAGCCGCTTCCGATCCCGCCAACGCCCTCGCTTACGATGATTTGGAAATTTCTCTTGCCGTTTGCGCGGAGATTTGCCATTTTCTCTATACAGGCCTCCTCGTCAAACTCTATCTCGGGAATTGCGATTGCAACCGCTCCCGAAGCAAGACCTGTTAGAAGTGCGATCTCGCCGCAATGACGACCCATGACCTCGGTTACAAGGCATCTTGCATGAGATTCTGCCGTATCTCTGAGCCTGTCCACAATTTCCAAAACGGTATTCATTGCGGTGTCAAATCCGACGGTATAATCGGTTGCGGAGATATCATTGTCTATCGTTCCTGTAACACCGATGGTGGGAATTCCGTGATTTGTAAGGTCAGTTGCGCCACGGAAAGTACCGTCACCGCCGATGGCAACGATTGCATCTATCTCATGCTTTTTGCAGGTCTCGATAGCCTTTGCCATGCCCTCGGGCGTCTTAAATTCGTCGCAGCGATCTGTGAGAAGAAATGTTCCGCCTTTTGAAATGCAGTTTGAAACATCACGGGCGGTAAGCGGCTTAACATTATCGTGAATAAGTCCGTGATATCCTCCGTAGATACCGATAACCTCAAGGCCGTTTTCGATAGCTGTTCTTACAACGGCTCTTACGCTTGCGTTCATACCGGGAGCATCGCCGCCCGAGGTAAGGACTCCTATTTTTCTGAATTTCATTTTATTTTCCTCCGGATATTTTAAAGCATTTTTATAAGATTATAATACATCCCGTTCTAAAAATCAATATACTTTTAGTATTTTCATTTCACAGTGGTATTATTTTTCCGTAATTTTACATTTTTCACTTCACAAGTGAGCAAAAAACAAGCATTGTCGCAAAAAATCCAAAATTCATAACGGAAAACACCGCCATGTATTCTTTTACCGATCTGCCATGGCTTGCAAATTCCTTAAATGTGATAATGCTGGCAAGGGAAGCAATGATCGTTCCAGTTCCTCCGATATTTACACCCACCAGCAACTCACTGTAATTTTCAGTAAATTGAGAAAGCAAGATTGCCGAGGGAACATTGCTTATAACCTGACAGGAAAGTGCTGAGAATACAAGAGTATTCTTTTCGAGAAGGAATGAAAACATTTCTCTAACTGCTTGTATTCTTGACATATTTCCCGCAAAAATGAAAAATGCCGCAAAGGTGAAAAGCAGGATATAATCTACATCTCGAAGTGCCTTTTTGTCAAGAAAAAGCAAAGCGGCAGGGATAAGGATAAGTCCCCAAAAATAAGGCACTATTCTAAAAACCAAGATTACAGAAAAAGCAAAAAGTGCAAGATAAATAGCTGTTTTCACCCTTGGAAGCGGTGCAAAATCTCTGGTCTTGAGGGTCAGCTTCTCCCCCTTTATCGGCAGACAGCAAAGAACAATAAGGCTCACGGCGAGTGCAAAAGAGGGGAACATAATTCTCATAAATTCGCCGTTTGCAATTCCGTATTTTTCATAGATATAAAGGTTTTGAGGATTGCCGAATGGAGTCAACATTCCACCCAGATTTGCGGCAATATTCTGCAAAACAAAGGTATATGCCATGTATTTTTCTTTGTCTGTACTTGTTAGCAGATAGCAACCGAGGGGCAGGAAGGTAAGCAGAGCCATATCATTTGCGATAAGCATAGAGCCGATAAAGGTGATACAGACCAACATAAGTATCGCCATTCTTACATTTCCCGCAAGGGATACTATGGCCTCTGCGATTTTAGTAAAAAATTTAATGTTTTTCAATGCACAAATAACGGCAAGGGTGCAAAAGAGACAGGTGAGAGTTTTAAAATCGAAATATGATATATACTCCCCGTCCGGCGGAACTATGACGCTAGTTATGAGCGCCAGAAGCACCGCAATAACAAAAACCGTGTTTTTTCGCACAAAAGAACCGATATGTTCTATCATATCATGGAACTTTCCGTGATGGTTATGCCTTGGATAATATGAACCAACCATATTTTTTTAATGGGTAAATTCAGAAAATTATAATTTCCAAAATCAGACCCTTGCGCCCTCCTCTGCTTCTATGTATTCGAGGGCACGAGAGAGGACGTAGCGGTCGTTTTCATGCTCAAGGATGCTGTTTGCCCTTCTGACATCTATCCAGAAGGTCTCTGCGATCTCGCCCTTTCTGGCACGAAGCTCACGATGGGTGGTATAAGCAAGAAAATATACCACGTCCTTTTCAACTCCCCTTGTGGGGTTGTATTTTATAGTTTCTCTGAATGAGTAAGAGATGCTTATGCGTACTCCCGTCTCCTCATAGACCTCCCTCTCGGCTGTTTGTTGCTCTGTTTCTCCCTCCTCAACATGTCCCTTTGGAAATGACACGGGACCGCCCTGATATTGGCGGATAACAAGCAAAAACAACCGACGGGGATCTTTCCTGTCTCTGCGGAGCACTATGGCTCCGCAGGATTTTTCGTATTTCAAATCCGTCACTCCGTTCAGCGTTCGATCTCTTCCATGATATAGGCCTCGAGGATGTCTCCGACCTTGATATCGTTGAATCTTTCAAGTCCTATACCGCATTCATAGCCTGTTGCGACCTCTTTTGCATCGTCCTTGAATCTCTTAAGCGAGGATATCTTATCCTCAAAGATAACGATACCGTCTCGAACGACTCTGATCTGCGACTGACGGGTAACCTTGCCGTCTTGGATATAAGAGCCTGCAATAGTTCCGACATTTGGAACATGGATGGTCTGGCGAACCTCAGCATGACCCAAAAGTGCCTCTCGATATTTGGGAGCAAGCATACCCTTCATCGCCGCCGTGATCTCCTCGATACACTCGTAGATCACTCGGTATGTGCGAACGTCAACATTTTGTCTCTCTGCGCTGTCAAGAGCCATCTTATCGGGACGGACGTTAAAACCAACTATGATGGCGTTTGAAGCAGCAGCAAGCATAACGTCACCCTCTGTGATACCTCCTGTTGCGGCATGGATGACCTTAACCTTGACCTCTTCATTGGAAATCTTTTCAAGGGACGCACGAACCGCCTCAACACTTCCGCCAACATCTGCTTTAACGATGATATTAAGATCCTTAACTCCTTCTGCAATCTGTGCAAAGAGGTCATTGAGATTTGCTCTTGCATTTGCCTTGAAGAGTTCCTCCTTTGCCCTATCCTTACGCTGATCTGCAAGAGTTCTTGCCATTCTTTCGTCTTCTACAGCCTGGAATTCATCACCTGCAGAAGGAACGTCTGCAAGACCGATGATCTCTACGGGAACCGAGGGTGCTGCGTTCTTCAGCACCTTACCGTTATGGTCTGTCATAAGACGAACATGACCTACTGCACTGCCCGCAATAACGATATCGCCTTGATGTAGAGTGCCGTTCTGAACAAGCACCGTTGCAACAGGGCCTCTGCCCTTATCGAGCTTCGCCTCGATAACGATTCCCTTTGCTCTCCTTGCCGGATTAGCCTTAAGCTCCTTGACCTCGGCAACAAGAAGAACCGTTTCAAGAAGGTCGTCGATACCCATTCTGGTAAGTGCAGAAACGGGAACGCAGATAACATCGCCTCCCCATTCCTCGGGAACGAGATCATATGCTGTAAGCTCCTGCTTGATAGCATCGGGATTGGCAGTAGGCTTATCCATCTTATTGATGGCAACGATAATATCTATCCCAGCTGCCTTTGCGTGGTTTATAGCCTCGATGGTCTGAGGCATGATGCCGTCGTCTGCGGCAACAACGAGAATGGCAATATCCGTTGCCATTGCTCCTCTTGCACGCATTGCAGTAAACGCTTCGTGACCTGGGGTATCAAGGAATGTGATAGGCTTGCCGTCGATCTCAACACGGTATGCACCAATATGCTGTGTGATTCCGCCTGCCTCTCCTGTTGTAACATTGGTATTTCTGATAGCGTCAAGTATAGAGGTCTTACCGTGGTCAACATGACCCATTACGCAGACAACAGGTGCACGTCCTTCAAGGCTCTCCTCGCTGTCCTCTGTTTCGTCAAAGAGTTTTTCTTCGATCGTGACCACAACTTCCTTCGTTACGATAGCACCAAGCTCATCTGCAACAAGATATGCGGTATCATAGTCGATTATCTGATTGACGGTTGCCATAACTCCCATCATCATAAGTCTCTTTATGACCTCACCTGCAACCACCTTAAGTCTTGATGCAAGCTCACCAACCGAGATCTCATCGGGAATAGTGATCTCAAGGGGCTTCTTTTTTACAGGCTGCTGGGCCTTTTTAACAAAATCTTCCCTATTCTTGCGGTAAGGATCGCGGTTATTCTGCTTTTTGAGTTTCTGCTTTTCTCCGCGCATATTGTGGGAATCTGCAACGAAGGTTTCAAGTCTTTCATCGTATTTTGAAAGATCTACCGTACTGGAACGGGTGTCAACAACTCTTGTTGCGCCTCTCTGGCTTGGCTGATTGACCGTTCCCTTGGGTGTTTGTCCTCTCACGATAGTCTGAGGCTGGAACTTGGGCTTTGGTGCAGAGGGAACATAATCCTCACCGGGATTTTGCTGGAATCTTCCTCCCTGTCCTTGACCTCTCTGCTGGCCTCTGTTTTTGTCAAATCCACCCTGTTTGCCGCCATTGTCAAAGGGTTTTCTATCTCCTCTGTCGGAAAAACGGTCGCCACGATTTTTCTGTCCCTGTACCGGTACCTGCTGACGGTCGGGCTTTCTGTCGCCGCCCTGTTTGTTGTCTCTTTCAAATGGCTTTTTATACTCGGGTTTCTTTTCCTCAGCTTTTACCTCGGGCTTTTTATACTCGAGCTTCTTTTCCTCAGCCTTTACCTCGGGCTTTTTAGACTCGAGCTTCTTTTCTTCAGCCTTTACCTCGGGCTTCTTTTCCTCTGCGGGTTTATTTTTTGAGGGAATAAAAGTTATACCGTCGATATAATCATATATATTTTCAATTTGATTTGATCTTGTGAGATTTTCCATAAGGACATCGAACTCAACGGCACTGAGAGCCGCCTGAGCCTTCACCTCAAAGCCCTTTGCTCCGAGAATGTCGGTCAGCTCCTTGCCCTTAAGACCCATATCCTTTGCAAGCTGGTTTACCTTAAACAGATTGTTTGCTGCCATATAATAAATCCTTGCTCTGCCGCAATGCGGCATAGCTCCCTTTCTTTCTATGATGAATAATTCGTTATATCAAAAACGTCACTGGGGTGGCGATATTTCCTTTAGCTTCGACCTTATTGCGTTCGCAAGCCCGCAGTCCTTTATTCCGACGGCGGCAATCGTGCTTCTTTTCCCAACCGCATCGCTCAGCTCCGCCATCGTTATGGGAAGTCTTATAAGCTCTGCTTCGTAAAAATCGCATTTGTCCAAAAGCTTTTTATGAGTGTTTTCCGAGCTGTCCGAGCCTTCAAGCACGAGCGAGCATTTTTTCTCACCCGCCATCCTGAGACTTTCGCATATCAGAGGTGTTCCATATACAGCCTTGCCTGCCTTTGCAGCAAGACCGATCGTCATTTTCAGCTTATTTATCGGTAAGCTTTTTTCCCTATTCACTCTGCAAGCTCCTCCTCAAGAGCATCCCAGATCTCGTCTGCGACGCTGCATTCGAAAAGCCTTGAAATTTTGCCGCTTTTTCTTACCTTTTTTAGGCATGATTTGCTATGGCATATATAAGCTCCTCTGCCGCTTTTCTTGCCTGTGAAATCGAGTTCAACCTCTCCTTCGGGGGTTCTTACGATCCTTATAAGCTCCTTTTTGAGCTTTTTTTCGTTGCAGCCCATGCACTGTCTCTCGGGCTGTTTCTTTTGCTTTTCCGCCAATATGCTCACCTCCGTTTTTCTCGGAATCTTGAATTATTCAGCCTTTATATCTATCTTAAAGCCTGTAAGTCTGGCAGCAAGACGTGCGTTTTGACCTTCCTTACCAATGGCAAGTGAAAGCTGGTCGGGAGAAACGGTTACCTTGCAGCTTCTCTCTCCGTCAAGTGTTACCGAAAGAACTGTTGCGGGAGAAAGAGCCGCCTTGATGTATTCCTCGGGTGTTTCACTATAATTTATGATGTCGATCTTTTCGCCGCCAAGCTCATCAACAACAGCTGCAATTCTCATGCCCCTGTTACCGATACAAGCCCCAACCGCATCAACATCCTCGTCTCTTGAATAAACGGCGATCTTTGTTCTTGAGCCTGCTTCTCTTGCAACGCCCTTAACGATAACTATTCCGTCCTGAATTTCCGGGACTTCAAGCTCAAACATGCGTCTCACAAGTCCCGAATGAGAGCGGGAAAGTGTTACGAGAGGTCCGCGGCTCTCCTTATTTACCTCGGTTACGAATACCTTGATCTTATCACCGACTCTAAGCACCTCGCCGGGGATCTGCTCGTTGCGAAGAAGCACTGCCGTGCTTGTGTCGGTTTCGATAATGACATTTCCTGTTTCGTTATCAACCTTGCTGACTCTTGCCGTGATGATCTCCTCGCGCTTATTTTCATAAGCCTCTTGCATAGCTCTTCTTTCTGCCTCGCGGATACCCTGAATGATAACGTTCTTTGCTGCACCTGCGCTGAGACGGCGGAAATTCTTGGTCTTTAACTCTGTTTCAAGCACTTTTCCAAGGACGTTTCTCTTTGAGAGGGCTTTTGCATCCTCAAGGGATATCTCGGCAACAGGGTTTTCAACAACCTCAACAACCGTTTTTTGCTGGTAAACCTTAACATCTCTCTTTACGGGGTCGATAAGGACTCTCACATTGATATTATTGCCGTGTTCCTTCTTGTAAGCGGCAACGAGAGCAGCCTCGATCTTTTCAAACATATACTCCTGGGGAATTCCTTTTTCCTTCTCGAGAAGCTCGAGAGCGGTGAAAAATTCTGCGTTCATTTTTTTATCCTTTCAATATTATATGTTGATTTTTATTTATCAAAATCAAAAACGGTATTTATTTTTGCAACCGATGTTCGGGCAAAGATCTTCGGTTCCTCTGTGCCGTCGATCCCGATGGCGATATCGCCGTTTTCGGTAAGTCCCATAAGAACTCCCCGATAAAGCTTTGAGCCGTCAATGGGGGCGTAGAGCTTAACTTCAACGTCCCATCCCTCGCAAGCCTCGATCTGCATATCATTTTTAAGATCCCTTTCGATTCCGGGGGAGCTGACCTCAAGGGTATAGGCATCCTCAATGGGGTCTGCCTCATCAAGCAGGGGGTCGATAGCTCGGTGCATCTTTTCGCAGTCGTTTATATCTATGCCTTCTTCGTTGTCGATGGTTATGCGAAGATACCACTGTGCGCCTTCTCTAACATATTCAACGTCCCAGATAAAATATCCAAGACTTTCCGCAAGAGGCTCTGCGATCTCCCTTACGGCGTTTACGACATTTCCGCCTTTTTTTGCCATGCCTTGTAAAATTATCCTTTCAAAAAGTATTTACACAACAAATTGAGAGTGGACTTTCGCCCACTCTCAAGGTATCGTGTTTACTTTAGATAGTATATCACACTTTTTTTCATTTTGCAAGGTTTTTTTAAAACTTTTTTTGAAAAAGTCCCTTTTTTTTGCGTTTTTTTATGAAAGAAGTGCTCTGTCGCTTGCAAATGCGCTTCCGCTCGCCTTTGAAAAGGCATTCAGAAGTGCTTCGACCGTAAGGTTTTTCTTATCCTCGCCCGATATATCGAGAATTATCTTGCCGTCCCACATCATTATCAGCCTGTTACCATAGTCGATAGCATTCTGCATATTGTGAGTTACCATAAGAGTGGTAAGATTATCCTCGCCCACTATCTCGTCTGTCAGCTTCAGCACCTTTTCGGCAGTTTTCGGGTCAAGTGCTGCGGTATGCTCGTCAAGAAGAAGCATTTTTGGATGCACGAGGGTTGACATAAGCAAAGTAAGAGCTTGTCTCTGTCCTCCCGAAAGAAGACCTACCTTTGCGCTCATTCTGTTCTCAAGCCCAAGACCGAGCCTTGAAAGCTGCTCACGGTAAAGAGCCTTTTCCTTTGCGTTTATACCCCAAGCAAGTCCGTGAGGCTTGCCGCGTCTGTAAGCCAACGCAAGATTTTCCTGAATCTCCATATCGGGAACAGTTCCCATCATAGGATCCTGGAAAACTCTTCCGAAAAATTTTGCTCTTTTATGCTCGGCAAAATGGGTTATATCCACGCCGTCAAGAACGATCTTTCCGCTGTCAACACCAAAAACACCTGTCACGGCATTCATAAGAGTTGATTTACCTGCGCCATTTCCGCCGATAACGGTGATAAAATCGCCTTTTTTAACATCAAGCGAAAGTCGGTTCATTGCAACCTTTTCGTTTACAGTACCGGGATTGAAGGTTTTTGTGACATTTTTAAGCTTCAGCATTACTGCGCTATCAGACATTTTCTGCCACCTCCTTCGCATCCTCCTCATTCTCTGCCTTCAGCTTGCGTTTTTTGGAAGAAGCATAGAATACATTTTTGATGATAGGAAGGCTCAGAGCAACCATAACTATAACGGCAGTCATGAGCTTAAGGTCTGCCGGAGGCATGCCGGAATAAATAACAACCGAAACTACTACACGGTAGATAACGGATCCAACAACGATTCCAAAAAGACGAAGGGCAAAATTTTTGACCTTCATAAATATCGTTTCACCGATAATGATGGAGGCAAGACCGATAACGATAGCACCAACACCCATATTTACCTCAGATGCAAGACGCTGTCCCTGACAGATCATAGCTCCCGAAAGAGCGATCAGCCCGTTTGAAATTGCAAGACCGATTATTTTTGTTGTATCGGTATTTATACCCTGCGCACGGCACATTTTTTCATTTGAACCCGTTGCACGAATGGTACAACCCATCTCTGTTCCGAAGAACCAATAGAGAATGCCTATTATAGCAACTGCAAAAACAATTCCGCTCAAAAGAATGATATCATCCTTTCCCATCCCAGGTATCAAGGATTTGATATATCCGTAGATGGTATTGTTTCTGACGGTAAGCAAAGAAAGATTCGCAGTACCCGAAATACCTGTTGCATGGCTCATGATATGGATATTTATGGAATAGAGGGATATCATAGTGAGTATACCCGAAAGGATCGGCGGGATCTTCAGCTTTGTGGTAAGAATAGCGGTAACGCTTCCTGCTATACATCCACCACAAAATGCAAGAAGAGTGGCAAGAAAAGGATTGACGCCCTTATAGATAAACATTGCGGCAAGGGACGCACCGAGGGTTATGCTACCCTCGCAGCTAAGGTCTGCAAAATCAAGCAATCTGAAAGAAATATAAACTCCCAGTGCTAAGATCGCCCAGACAAATCCTTCGCTTATACCTGAAATTATTGTTGCTAACATTATACTATACCTTTAAGATTATCCGCCAATATTTATGGAATGGATATTGGAAGCTCCATTTGCAAGAACGTTATCGGTAGGAATATAGATAGCATCAACACCTGCAGCCGCAAGAGACGTGAACGCAGCTGTAATATCGTTTATATCACCGATGCCCTTTTCAACAAATTCATAGCCCTTTGCCTCGCACTCTGCCTTTGCAAGACCGATCTGGAAAACAGAGTTTGTTTCGGCAGACGTATAGAGAAGACCAATCTTAATGTCTTCCTTGCCGAGAAGCTTTGCAATAAGGTCAATCTGATCTGCAACGGGGTTAATATCCGAAACTCCGGAAACGTTGCCGCCGGGAACGTCCATCGACTCAACAAGACCTGCAGAAACGGGATCTGTTACTGCACAGAAGAGAACGGGAGTCTTTGACTCCTCTGTTGCTGCAGCTGCTGCCTGAGCGGAGGAAGTAGCAATGGTGTAGATAAGATCAACTCCCTGAGCAACAAAAGTATTGGAAATCGTTACATTGTTCGCTTGATCTCCGGAAGCATTCTGGTCAAGAATGGTAACAGTTTTGCCCGCCTCGCTCATACGAACGGAAAGCTGATCCTGGAAGCCCTTATTTGACTGGTCAAGAGCAACGTGCTGAACGAGCTGGAGGATACCAACTGTAAAGTCGCCACCCTCTGCTACTATAGCCTCAGAGGCGGGAGTTACAGCGATAGTTGTATCGCCTGCACCAGCCTGAGATGCGATCTCTTCGGGAACTGTGAAGCCGATCTCTTCAGCAACATTTGTATTTACAGAAAGAGCGGGAGCAGGATCGAGCTGAACGGGCATTGCGGAAACATCTGCACCGTCAAGAAGGATATCCGCAGCCATGTTTCCGGCAGCAACGCCCAGGTTGTAGTAGTTTACGCCGTATGTTGCAACGCCGCAAACGTCATTCATGCCTGTTTCGCCGCAAACGATGGGAAGATTGTAAGTGCCGTCTGTGCTGTCTGCTTCACTTCCGCAGGATGCGAATGCGAATGTGCTGACGAGCATAAGAGCTGTCATAATGAGGGAAAGTACTTTTCTTGAATTTTTCATGATTTTTCTCCTTAAAAATATATTACGACCGGATCTTTCCGGAGGTATTTTTTCAGCGGTACGAACACAAAAAAAGTCTCCGTATCCTACGATACAGAGACGACATTGCCGCGTTACCACTCTGCTTCGTCTGCACCTTGCGGCGTAGACCTTTGCGGGCACACCATCATGTGTCCTGCCATATCACGGTGGCTTCCGTCGCAGCCTACACTCGGTTGAAAATTCTCATCCCCTCCCGATTTCGGTGCGCAGCTCTCGAAATGTATTTCCGCTCCTTACTTGCCGCTGTCTCTCACCTACCGACAGCTCTCTTTAGGCTTTCACGGGGCGTACTCCTTTTCGATCATCGCCTTTAAAACTTTAGCTCACTAAAGTGTTATGTAGGTATTATACCACCCTCTTTTTATTTTGTCAAGGGATTTTTGAACTTTTATACAATTTTTTCTTAAAAGCCAAATTTTTCGACCTAATCTATTGCAAAAAAAATGAATTTATGGTACAATATCTTCCGAATTTTATTAAGAGAGGTTAAACGAAATAAAAATGTCAAGATCATTTTCGCTTAAAAAGCTTTTTGCTCCAACGGATATGACCGTAGGTGATCCGTGGAAGAGTATTCTCATCTTCGCCATACCCATGCTTATAGGAAACATCGCTCAACAGATTTACAGCACCGTTGACAGCATCGTCGTGGGCAAATTTATTGGAGATAATGCCCTTGCGGCAGTTGGTATCGCCATCCCCATCACAAATCTGATTCTGGTGCTTTTTATCGGAATTTCGGCGGGCGCAAGCGTTATGGTATCTCAATATTTTGGTGCTAAAAACAGAGAAGCTCTCTCTCATACCATCGGAAATTGCATAACGGCAACCTTTATCAGCAGCCTTTTTCTCGTTCTTGTTGCAACTCCCTTTGTAAAACCGCTTCTAACGGTTCTGAACACACCCGAAACTCTCATTGAGGGTTATACCGATTATACCATCTTTGATGCCTGTGCAGAATATCTGATAATCTCCATTCTCGGTGCTGCGGGCATGGCATTTTACAATATCTTAAGCGGTATTATAAGAGGATTTGGAGATTCTGTTTCAGCTCTTATTTATCTACTTGTTGCAACCGTTATAAATATTGTGCTTGATATTTATTTCGTTACAAGCCTCGGAATGGGTGTTGCGGGAGTTGCTCTTGCAACCATTATTTCCCAGATAGTCTCGTCGCTCCTTTGTTTCATAAAGCTTTCGAGAATGACTGAGCATTTTGATTTCAAATTAAAATATCTCCGCCCTCGCACTCATTATATAAAAACCATTGTCCGTCTCGGACTTCCCGCAGGACTCACACAGGCTATCTTCTCCTCGGCAATGATAATAGTCCAATCTCTCACAAACTGCTTCGGCGATCAGTTCATTGCCGCAAATATCGTTATCATGCGAGTTGACGGCTTTGCTATGATGCCCAATTTTTCCTTTGGTACGGCACTTACCACTTATGCTGGACAAAATGTTGGTGCGGGACTCTACGAAAGAGTTACAAAGGGCGCAAAGCAAGGAACTCTTATGGCTGTGATCTGTTCAACGGCAATTACGGCTCTTATCCTGCTTTTCGGGGACAAGCTGATGTGGCTCTTTACAGACACGGCAGAGCTTGTTGAGCTCAGCTACCGTCTTATGTTCATTCTTGCAGTGGGATATATTGCAATGGCCGTTACCCAAAGCCTTTCAGGTATTATGCGCGGCACGGGCGACACGGTAACTCCCATGTGGATTTCTCTTATCACCACCGTTGTGGTCCGTGTTCCCTTGGCATACGGTATCTCTTATCTGACAAGAACTCCCGAACTTCCTTACGGGATCCAGGAATGTATTCAGATATCGCTTCTATCCTCTTGGGTACTCGGTGCTATCCTTACTCTTTTTTTCTATCTGAGAGGAAAATGGAAGGAAAAAGCTATAAAATAAAATGATGCTTTTTGAGCCGATATATCGTTCTTTGCAATAAACGTATCGTCTCATCAAAAAACCGACCCACCTCTAACGGCGGTGTTCATAAAACAGTAAATATCAAAAAACTGACTTCAAGGTATATTTGAAGTCAGTTTTTTATTATTTCTAAACTGTAACTTTTTTGTTAGCCCTCTTTATTTTTTCGTGCTTCTGTGATATACTATATACGCCAAACAAAGCTAAATAACGAAAAGGTGATCTTTTATACCAAGGGGATATTATACCCTTTTTTGGTTATCATCCGATATGAGTTCGGTAAAAACGCAACTCCACTCGGATGGTAATAAGGGTTTCCTTTTCTGTTTGAGCTTTGTTTGGCGACAATCGGGGTTGCGTTTTTCAGTGCGTCAGCTTCTGTTAAATGAACATAAGGAAGATATAAAGAATGGCGATACAATGGGCTTTTTGCTCGTTGTATCGCCTCATTGTTTATTGAATAAATTAAGCCAATTCCTGTATATGCTGTGACACATCAATAAGACCGACAGCTGTGTAGTAAATGTCAATCTTCTGTACTCTCTGACCGCTTGACTTATCTACTGCGTGGACTTTGATTTTGTCAATTAAATCATTTACCACTCTTGCAGACAGTTCTTTGATTTCGATGTACTGACGGACAATACTTAGAAAATACTCTACATTGTCAACCTGTTCAGCTTCCTGATTGAGTTCATTTTCAAGTATCTCTGTGTCTGCTATGAGTTGCTTCTGTTCTCTTTCATAGTCTGCTGATAGCTTTGCAAAGCGTTCATCGCTTAATTTGCCGCTGATGTTGTCTTCATAAATCCTTTTGAAAATTCCGTCAAGCTCGGATATTCTTGCTTTGTTTGCTTCGAGTTTCTTTCTGCGTGAAGCGATTTCCTTTTTCTTGTCCTTTGCAGATTTGTCTACAAGACTTTTCACAAAGTCGCTTTCAAAGGATTGCAAGTATCTCAGCATTAGTTGAACCTGTTCAAGAACCACATCATAGATTGCGTTTTCACGGATATAATGCACTGTGCAAATGCCAGTATTACCTTTGTAGTTAGAGCATACAAAATAGTCATGATCCTCTTTGTGAGCTCTTGAAGTACAGAAATACAGTTTTGCACCACAGTCCGCACATTCCAAAAGTCCCGCAAAGATGCTCTTTTTACCGGACTTGGTGTAACGGCGTTTATTCTTTCGGAGCTCTTGTACCTTTTCCCATACAGATATTTCTATAATGGGTGGGTGCGTATTCTCAAATATGATCCATTTGTCTTTTGGAAGCCTAACTTTTTTGTGAGTCTTGTAGTTGACGGTAGCAGTACGGAAATTCACCGTATGTCCTATGTAGGTCATATTTTCGAGTATACCGGCAACACTTCTGTTACACCATACGTTACTCATATTGACTTTTGTTCTGCAGGGCATCCCGTGTTCTCTGAAATACATCATAGGCGTTGAAATGCCTTCTTCAGTAAGTTGCTTTGCAATTTTGCCGGGTCCTTTACCACACATACAAAGTTCAAAGATGTATCTGACTATTTTAGCTGCTTCTTCATCAATGATAATCTCTTTGGGATTGTCAGGATTTGCCTTATAGCCATACGGAATAGCAGAGCCTAAACGTTGTCCCGATTCACCTTTTGCCTTAAATACAGCATTGATTTTCTTGCTTGCACTTCTTGCATACCATTCGTTAAAGACATTGGTAAATGGTGCAAATTCATTGCTTCGCTCATCCGCTGTATCAACATTGTCGTTGATAGCGATAAATCTCACATTGTTTGAGGGCAGATACATTTCCGTGTAGTATCCAACCATAATATGATCTCTACCGAAACGGGACAAATCCTTGACAATAACCGTTGAAACAAGCCCTTCGTCAACATCCGAGAGCATTTTCTTAAAGCCGTCACGTTCAAAGGTTGTTCCGCTTACACCATCGTCTACATAAAACTTGTAAGGTGTGAAATCGTAGTCTTTTGCATACTTTTCAAGAATTGCTTTTTGATTTGTTATACTGTTGCTTTCGCCCTCACGACCGTCATCCTGCGATAATCGGCAGTAAAGAGCAGTTATTTTATTATCATTTGACTGTCTTATCATTTAATAAATTCTCCTTTCCGACAGCCGGATATGATAAATATTGTAGTGTATACATTATACCATACCCGACCGTCAAATTCAATCAGCAAAGAGTAAACTTTATTCTTTTGTGATTAGTTTTTTGATTTTTGTGGCAATATCGTCTTTGTGCTTATCATTGAAGTGAGCTGTCACCATATATGTAGTGGAGCCGATCTTTCGTTTGATGTTTACATTTGGATTCTTGCTTTCGGGTTTAATGATTTTCTTTTTGGTCATACATCATCACCGCCCGACAAATAAATTCTCGTCACATCGTCACGGTGATGTCCAAGCAGCTCTGATACCTTTTTACGAGCAACGAAATCGGAATAACCCTCTTCAATGAATTTGTTGTACTGTTCGTGAGCGAAGGTGTGACGAAGTCCGTGGAATGTAATGGTGTTTTCAGTAAATCTCTTTCTGTGATATGCAATAAAGCATTGAAGTCGTTTCATAGCAAGATGCGTTTTGTCACAAGGTCTAACAAACAGTTTTTCTCCAACAGGAGTTGTTTTCAACATATCACGGAATGTAATTCGGATAGACTCGTTGATAGGTACATATCTCCGAAGTCCGCCTTTGCCCTTGACAAGCAGCTTGCCTGTATCAAGGGCATTTTTTGCGTCGTTGGTGTCAATGCGGAAGCATTCCTCCAAGCGAAGTCCCGCATATCTCGCAAGACACAGAATCGCCTGATAATCCTTGTTATCAATTGCGGCAATGAGCATATGGTTAAATTCCGGAGTAGTCCAGGTTCTATCCTCACCGCCGAAGGTGCGCTTTTTGAGGTCTAAGTATTCGTTTGTCGGCAGTTCGCTTCTTGTATAAGGCATATTGTCGTGGAAGAAGCGAATGGCGGCAAGCTCGGTCTTGATCGTAGATGCTGATAATCCCTTGTTTTGCATATGCGAAACATAGGCAAGTATATGCTTTTCGGAGATGTTGCAAAGCTTTTGCAAATGGTACTCTCGTGCCAGAAACACCATAAAGCGTTTGAATGCCTTTCCGTATCGCTCTCTCGTCTTGAAACTTCCAACCTTCAGATGACGGAACAACTTGTTGTACTGAACTTCTAAATTTTTGTATATGTTTGTTTTCATTTTAATCCCTTTCTTTCGCAAGGGCATAGCTATGGCACTGAGCTTTTGTATCTGTTACCTCTGTATTTCCTTGTTTGACTTAATGGAAAACAGCGTATTTACGGCACTTTTGGGTGCTTTTTTAATCTCTGTCTCCCTTTTGTATGAAGCTAACTGCCAGGTTAGTAATATTACCGCAATTTTATTGTTTGGACTCAAAAAAGTCCTGCGGTAGCATCAACCTGCTAAACTCAGGTGCAATAGTTGCCGATGCTGAAATATGCCATAAGCGGTGACATATGAATATATTTTCACAGCCGCTACTGTGTCCGGATGTCTGCTCACATCCTGGATTTTTAAGTAACAAAGAAAGGCTTTTTCACCCGACTTTGCTGTGCAAGGAAAACCGTTAAAAGCTTGCACATTTCATTTTCGTTGTTCCACAAATTTTTGTCCGTACACATTCCTGCCGAGCAGGGCAAAAGGTGCCGATAGAACTCTTCAAAAGGTTTGGTTTCCACTATGTTTTTTAGATAAAAAAAGAATGCAGAAATAAGCCAATTAAGGCTAAACCTACATTCTTTTTGTTCCTGTAATATTAAGTTTTTAGATAGAGCTTCAGGGCATAAATATCCCGTAGCTTTATCATCCCATAGACTGAAAATGAGCATCATTGCTCTTCAGTCATACCGTTTACTTGCTGAGTACTCAAATGAGCATTCAGACAATATCTCCTGCAATAAAAGTTTTGGTGTACCCTTGACGACTTGCAAAGGTTCACAATAACTTATGGTTAATCTCCTGAAAAAACTATCAGTAACTAAAGTCACCGCAACTGCTTACAATTTTAACTGCTTACCATCTTTACACTGCTATTTTAACATATGTAAATCCTCTTTGGTAGAGGTGGCGCTAAATTAAAACTTAAATTTCAAAAATATTTTTTGTTGTGCAAAATAGTTTGTTTTAATTGATAATAATTTGTTGTGCCGAACACCTTGAAAAAAGGCATTTGGGCATAGTTCTCCCGTCGGAAAAGTCCCTGTGTACCCTCGTTTTCCTACAAGGTTTCACAAAAACCCCGACGGTTTTGAGTAAATTTGTTACCCATACAAAACCATCTAAACTGCTTACCAATTCTATTAGGTCAAAGACCGTTCGAACCAAACTGCTTACCATTTTTACAATGCTATTTTAGCATATGTAAATCCTAATTGGTAGGGGTGGAGCTAAAATAGAGGGTATAAATCTTTTTTCTATCTACTAATCATTTGCTATGCCGAACACCTTAAAAAGAGGCGTTTGGGCATACTTCTCCCGTCAGAAAAGTTTCTGTGTACCCTCGTTTTCTTACAAGGTTTCACAAAAACCCCGACGGTTCTGTGAGTAAATTTGTTTACCTTCAAAAACCATCTAAACTGCTTACCGTTTTAACTGCTTACCATTTTTATACACATAGTTTACCATATTATTTTTCGCCTTACAAGACCAGGAGAAAAATTTAGGGGTATTTTTCAGAATTTTTTTGTGATAATGTTCATTTCAGCGAGTTAATATGTAATCAGTACTCCGATAATTGATTTGTTTTCCTGCAAAAAG
>JAZUPD010000058.1:0-22522 GCA_045604985.1 Eubacteriales bacterium | reverse complement strand
ACTAAACTACATCATTATTGTTCTGCCTTGCCAAAACAAAAGACCACCCGATTGGGTGGTCTTTTGTTTTGCTTTTTTTCTTAATTGTGATGAACCCCTTCAAAAAATGTAAATGTTTTTATATTTCGGTTGCTGATTTTTGTCGAATCGGCAGTCGCTTTTAATTTTTCTCTTCCATTTGAACCATAGATGTACGGTTTGGATTGTAGAAATAATACATTTCCTCATATTTGTCAGGCGTTTGATAACGGAGTAGGGAATGAGGACGCTCCCAGTTGTAAAAAGCTATCCTTTTTCCATTTCAGTAGCTTTTCTTTGTATTCTTCAAATTCAATCGCTAACGGTTCTATCATGGGGATGGATCGCTTGACGTTTTTTGTTTTTGGACATTTGTGTTCAAAGCGTTTTTTTGTTTCATCGACGGTATTTAATTTGTACTTGCTCACTAATTGATGCTCAACGGTAATTGTTTTATTTTCAAAATCAACGTTAATCCATTTTAGCCCGAGAACCTCACTTCGTCTAAGACCTGTAAACGAGCAAAGGATAATGGTGAACATAACAATGTCGTCGGAGTTGTGGACGGTATTGATTAGGCGTTTCGTTTCATTCTGTGTGAGAGCGGTTTTCGAATGCTCCGGTTTTAGAAATACGGATTCATTTTGTCGGATTACATAACCTTTAACAGTATAACCTATTGACAAATAGGTTATACTGTGATAAAATATGATATAGTAAAGTTAAGCATGAAATATAGAATCAAACAAAATTGTTAAAAGAATATATGAACTTATCTGTATTTCAGGATAAGCCAAATTCAAGATATGATATTATATCGGTTTATAACAAAATATTGCGATTATAAAATTTTTTTGAAGAACAATAATTGCGTAATTAGAAGAGAGGTTTTTTATGAAGATGACATTTAGATGGTACGGAAATGACGATACCATAACTCTTGACAAAATCAGACAAATCCCTTGTATTACGGGGGTTGTTACCGCTGTTTATTCCGTTCCTGTTGGTGAGGTTTGGCCGCAGGAGGAGATAGATAAGATGAAAGATAAGGTAAATTCCTACGGTCTTTCGATGGAGGTTATTGAAAGCGTTCCTGTTCACGAGGATATAAAATTGAGAAGAGGTAACTATCAAACCTACATAGATAACTACAAGGAAAATATAAGACGTCTTTCAAGGGCGGGTGTAAAATGTATCTGCTATAACTTTATGCCTGTGTTTGATTGGACTCGTTCACGTCTTGATCAACCTCTTCCTGACGGCTCAAATGCACTTGTTTACTACAAGAAAGATGTTGATAAAATGGACCCGACAAAAATGACATTGCCCGGTTGGGATGCATCGTACACTCCTGACGAAATGAGCGGTTTGACTGAAGAATACAAAAAAATCGGTGAAGAAGGTCTTTGGGCAAATCTTGAATACTTTATCAAAGAAATTATGCCCGTTGCAGTAGAATGTGATGTCAATATGGCAATACATCCTGATGATCCACCATGGTCCATATTCGGTATTCCGAGAATTATTACAAATGAAGCAAATATCGACAGATTTTTGTCTTTATATGATGACACTCATCACGGACTTACACTTTGCAGCGGTTCTTTAGGTTGTGCAAAGTTTAATGATTATACTGCTATGGTACGAAAGTACGGCAAAATGGGCAGAATTCACTTTGCTCATGTCAGAAATATCAAAATTTTAGACGACGGTTCATTTGAGGAAAGCGGACATTTATCAGAATGTGGTTCTTTGGATGTTGTTGAAATTTTAAAGGCATATCACGATTGCGGATTTAGTGGATATCTTCGTCCAGACCACGGTAGAATGATTTGGGGTGAAACAGGAAAACCCGGCTACGGTCTTTATGACAGAGCTTTGGGAGCAATGTATATGGCTGGAATATGGGAAACCTTGGATAAAATTCAAAATAAAAATGAAATTGCCTTTTGAAGTAGACTTAAAGGATAATATTGCTAATCACGGTGGAATTGAAAAAATAATTTGCTTAAAGGTCTTTTTATGAACTTTGGAAAAGAGGGACTCCCAAACTTGCATGTCAGGCGTATGTTATGGTGATTGGCGTTAACGACATGGTCAATTCAGAAATGAAAATCGGCTCGTATTAGTTGCAATTTTGCCCTATAACCCCAATAAAAAATCAGGTCATTTGACCTGATTTTTTATTGGCTTTTTTGTTCGTATTTAATTCGCTATTCCATTCCCAACCTTAAACCATTCCATTATTAAAAAACAAAATAGAGTTTATAATATTCCAAATAAAACTTATCTGCCTCCAAAATGTGTATACCTTTTGGGCATATAATTTTTATTCAACTATTTTTTACCATTCTGCCTTAATCTCGTGCAGCCTTTTTTCTGCCTCGTCTGAGCGAAGCTTGTCGGTGCTGTAAGCCTTGCGTAAAAGATCACCCGGAATATAATCATCGTATTTTTCAAAAACGGGAAGCTCGCCGCTTTTTACAAGAGAAGCGCAGTTAATGCCAAAGAAATCGACTTTTTTGCAAAGTGACTCTATAAAATGTCGGCTGTCACATTCCATTTTAAATATCATATAATAACATCCCTCAAATTCAAGATTGTTTATCTTAAATTCGGCAGAATTTTGCTGAATGAATTTACGCAGAGTTCTGAAAGAGCGTGTGCCGAGCCATGGAAATAGACAATAGGTATATCCACCGAGACTTACTATGGAATGATCGAGCATACCCGTATTTCTCGCCAGATTTCTTGCAACCTCAAGGCGTTTTTTCGCATTTGGTTTCAAATATGGATAATCAGAGTCCTCTGTTAGCACCTTTTTCATTCTTTCGAGAATTTTTGTGTTTATCTCTCCGTAGTTACCCGGCCAGGAGACCTCCATTTTACCGAGAACAGGAGTAACATATATGAGCTTTCGGGGAATATCAAGTTCTTCAACTTCCCAAACTCTGCCTGCCAGCGCAAATCTGTCGCCAACAGGTGGCGGAGTCGTTATCGTGCCTATTTCGTCGGACTCACAGCGTACGGTATAATCCTCGCTGTCCTTAAAGACCGCATAAAATTTAAAGCTGTTCAGAAGTCTTTCGCCCGCCATACCGACGATAAGCCCTTTTTCCTCGGTCATTTCGATATAATCGTGTTCGAGCATTGAGAGGATAAGAGTTCTGTAATCCTCCTTTGATACAAAGGCAAAGGGGGGCAGAGAAAGGACTTTTTCCGCAAGTTTTTTGGGTGTAAGCTCACCCGAAGCACCGAGAATGCTTAATGTCTGCTGGAAAAGCAGACTGAAGGGGAGCTTTTTATTTTGAGGCGGCTCGATAAACCGTTCCTCGATATAAAGCTGAATTATTGCAATTGCTCTAAGTAGACTCCAAGGCATGAGCTGGGGGAGAGGGGTATTAGGCAGAGGATTTTCCTCGCGGAAGACCATCATCATTTCGGGTGGCTCGCCCCTTCTGCCTGACCTTCCGAGTCTTTGGAGAAAGGATGAAACCGAATTTGGAGAATCGTTCTGCAAAATTCTCTCAAGCTTACCAATGTCGATGCCAAGCTCCATTGTGACGGTTGCACAGGTGACGGCATGGATATCGTCATCCTTCATTTTTGCTTCAGCTTCCTCTCTGATGGAAGCTGAAAGATTACCGTGGTGAATGAGAAAAATGTTCTTATCGCCGCGCTTTGCAGCTATCTGCCTTAAAGTTGCCGTAACATATTCAGTCTCCTCCCTGGAATTTGAGAAGACAAGGGATTTTTTTTCCTTTACGCAATCGTACATATATTCGTATCCCGCATCAAGCTCGGCGTATTTGCGTTTCTTATCGTTTTCGCCTTCTGATAGAGATGGGCTATCCTTTGATTGATTCTCATTCATGTTCTGAATATAAAAATGCTCAAGTCCCAAGCGCCATTTTATCTGCCCCTGTGGAAAAAGGGGTATATCGGTTGGCTTTTCGGTGCCGGCTGCGAGCCATTCAGCCGCCTTTTCGGGATCGCCTATGGTGGCGGAAAGCCCTATCCTTCTTGGGGTATTACCGATTATATGTGCGATCCTGTTAAGCTGGCAAATAATCTGACTACCTCTGTCAGAGCCGATGAGTGTGTGAATTTCGTCTATAACTACATATTTAAGACCGCTGAAAAGCCGCACAATGTCATTTGAACGGTTGATTAGCATGCTTTCGAGGCTTTCGGGAGTGATCTGCAAAATGCCCTCGGGATTTTCAAGGAGCTTTTTCTTGTGTGACTGTGCAACGTCACCATGCCAATGAGTAACCCTTATGTGACTTGCATCCAGAAGTTCCTCAATTCGGGAAAACTGGTCGTTGATAAGACTTTTAAGAGGCGCAATATAAAGCACGGAAACGCTGTTTTGTGGATTTTCGTAAATTTCCGAGAGGATAGGAAAAAAAGCCGCTTCGGTTTTGCCGCTTGCGGTTGCGGATGTGAGAAGGAGATTATTTTCCGTTTCAAAAATAGTCCTTGCTGCACTTATCTGCACATCACGCAAGGTTTCCCAGCCGTGGCTGTATATAAAATCCTGAATAAAGCTCGGAAAACGCCCGAAAATTTTGTCTGCCTCTGTCATGCTTTTCTCCATAAATAAAAATTCTATGCTAAAGCTCAGCCCCGTCCGAAAACGAGGCGGTTATGCTTATATTATAAAGCATCGAATTATAAAAGTCAAGGAAAATTCATTTTAATAATATTTTGAATGCCCCATGGGATAGGGCATCCATCATTTATCTTTTCTTAGCGATAGGAAAATCGTTTTAAGTTAATGTTTTGTGTTTTCAAGATGTTATATGAGGTGCTTTTTTTGTTTTTTTAAAAGTAAACAAACTACGATAACAAAAAAGAAAAAGCTCAAAAAAATTAAAATCTATTGACAAATAAAGCAAAATATGGTATCATAAAAAAACTAAAAGGAAAAGAGGTTTTATTATGGCAAGAACAGAATACGGTCTGCAGATGTACTCAATGAGGGATGTTACAAAAGACTCAATGCGCAAAGTGCTTGAGGATGTTGCAAACATGGGCTATAAATATATTGAGTTTGCAGGATTTTATGATTACAACGCCGAGCAGATCAAAACCTGGCTCGATACCTTCGGTCTCGTTTGTTCGGGTACACACACCGGATTGGGTGAGTTATCACCTGAAAAAATAGATAATACTATCCGTTATCGTAAGGTGATCGGATGCGAGAATATTATCGTTCCCGTCTGTGATTGGAGCACTCCCGAAAAGGCACAGGAGACTATTGATGCACTCAATATTGCTCAGAAGAAGTTGGCAGAAAACGGTATTCGTCTCGGCTACCATAACCATTCAAAAGAATTTTTTCCTAATGCCTACGGCACAATTATGGCAGATGAGATTATATCAAAGACAAATGTTGAACTTGAAGTTGATACTTTCTGGGTATTTAATGCGGGTATTGACGTTATCGAGTTCCTTGAGGCACATAAGGACAGGATCAAGGTCGTTCATCTGAAGGACGGTATCCCTTCTGAGGATTGTAATAAAAATTTCGATCAAGTTCACGATGGTGCTATTGGTTTTTCGGTAGGCTCCGGCAGAGCACCCATCAAGGCTATTCGCGAGTGGGCAAATAAGAACGGAGTTCTTATGGTTATCGAATCTGAAACCCTTAACCCCACGGGAACCGAAGAGGTTCGTCGCTGTATTGAGTATCTCCGCACACTTGATGACTGATTGATACTTATATAAACAAAAATGTACCCCTTGCGTATTTGGCAAGGGGCATTTTTTATCAATTATATTTTATTTATTTGATCAAAACGTAAGATCTCAGCTGCACATTTTTCTGCTTCTGAGCTATCATGTGTGATCATGAGAACAAGAGAGCTTTTTCCGATGTCTCTTATCAATTTAATAATTATGTCCTTTGTTTCCTCATCAAGTCCCGTAAAAGGCTCGTCAAGGAGCAAAAAATCACCGCCGTATGCAATTGCTCTTGCAAGAGCTACCCTTTTTTGCATTCCTCCCGAAAGCTCTGAGGGGTATTTTTTGTGATCATCGTATAATCCCACAGCATCGAGTGCGTTTTTTGCTTTATTAAGAGTGATTTTTTTGCCACCTAAAACAAAATTGACATTTTCTGCCGCTGTCATATATGGGATAAGTCTTGGCTCTTGAAAAACATAAGAAATACGCTTGAAATCGTGATTTATGTCACCGATTTGTGGCTTTAAAATGCCACAGATAAGTGAAAAAAGAGTGCTTTTTCCGCATCCTGAGGGACCCATTATGGCATAGATGCCCTTGTCTTCAAGCACAAGCGAAAATTCGTTTAAAATTTTTTCTTTTCCGTATGAGAAAGAAAGCTTTTCAATTTTCAGCATTTCGAGCCCTCCTTCCCGTGAGCTTTCCTAAAAGAGTCTCAAAGATAAACTCGATTATAAGGCTGAGAATTATCACGACCACCGTCCAAGCAAAAAGGTCTGTCGTTTCAAAATATGCTTTTGAATTAAATAATTCTTTACCGATGGAGTGCATGGGAACAGCCAGCACCTCGGCTGCAATGCCCGCCTTCCAGGCAAGCCCAAGCGAGGTTTTGAGAGCTGATGAAAAATATGGCATAACCGAGGGGATATATATTCCCTTTATTTTTTGAAAAAAACCGATGCGATAGACCTGTGCAAATTCAAGAAGCTTTGTATCTATCTGACTCAAACCCGTGGTCATATTTGTCCAGATAACAGGCAGGACCATTAGAAGTGAAATAAAGACGGGAAGATCTCCTCTCTCAAGCCAAACTAAAGCTAAGATGATAAAGGAAGCAACGGGGGTTGCCTTTATTACTGTTATCACGGGGCGTACAAGTGCCGCAGTGATTTTCGAAAAATGAGTAAGTATAGACAGAAAAAAACCGATAACAGAGGCAATGACAATACCGCCCATAACTCTCATAATAGAATAAGATGTTGTGATATAAAAATCTTTGCTTTTCATTATATCAAATAATCTTTTCATCACCGAGAATGGAGAGGGAAGAAGAAGCTCTTTTCCAATACGCAGTGCCGCAAGATACCAGATAAATATCCAGAATATGGCAACTGCAGTGGAAATAAGAATGCTTTTTATCAGTTTTTTTGTCATTAGTCTATGCCGTAGAAGATGTCATTTGTGGGAAGTGCGCCGCCGACAGAGGCGGGATTAGCCACAAAGAGTACATTAAAGAAGCTCATCAAGGGTTCTTTTATATCATTTTCTGAAAGGAATGTAAGATTGCAGAATGGAAGTGCTTTCAGGGCAAGAGGTGCTTTGGGGATGATTCCCGCAGCTGCTATCATTTCAGCAGCTTCCTCTTTGTTTGTGCTTGTAAATTCAATAGAAGCCTCATATTCACGAAGGAAATGCTCTACCTCTGCACCGTGTTCTTCCACAAAAGATTTTCTTGCTACGATAACGCCCTGAATAAGCGGCAGACCACCTGTAACATCATTCCATAAATCGGACATATTGATTGCACGGCGAAGGTTTTCGTTCTGCACGAGAGTTGCTGTAACCTTTGGTTCGGGGAGTATGGCAATATCTACTGCACCTGTTGCAATGGCAGTCGCAAGCTCGTCGGGGGTATTATAGGTAAAATCGAGAAAAACGTCCTTGCCAATCTCAAGACCGCTTTCTGCAAAGAGATAATTTGAAATAAATTCGGGATTTGCACCCTGCTGGCAGCAGTAAACGGTTTTTCCCGCAAGGTCCGAAACGCTGTTAACGCTTTCACCGTTTTCGATAACATAAAGAACACCGAGAGTATTTGCGGCGAGGATCTGAATTTCTCCCTTGGTCTTTGCATAAAGGACCGCAGCAAGGTTTGTTGGAACTGCGGCGATATCAGTGCTTCCGTTAATGATTGCAGGGGCAACAACATCTGCGCCGCTGACTATTTCAAAATTATAATTGAATGAGGTATTGCCTTCCTTTGCATCATTCATAAGCTTAGCAAAGCCCATGCCGGTTGTGCCGGAGATCACTGTTATATTAAAGGGAAGCGTGTTGTCAATTTCCACATCTTCCGTGTCGTCAAAGGTCTGTGGTGCGGTATCTTCAATGGACTCTGAGTTTTCGTTTGTAATTTCGTTACGAAGATCGGTGTTTGTGTCCGCACAGGAAACAAGAGCGATCAGCATAATCAGTGCAAGAATGATGGAAATTAGTTTTTTCATGTTGATTCTCCTTTATTTGTTGTAAAATGTTAACATTTTTTCTCTGTCCGAGAGAATAAAGCTTTTTCCGTCTTTTTCTATAAAACCGTCGGTGATAAGGGTATCGAGAGCACGGTAGAGCGAGGCACGACCGATGTCAAGTGTCAGGGCAAGAGCCCCCATGGATGACAGGGGAGTTACCATTACAGCACCGTTCTCCGCTTCCTTATCTGTTGCGAGAGAGTCAAGATAGATGGCAAGCCTTCTTTCGGCACTTCCAGCTGTGAAGCAGGCGATACGCTTATTTAAAAATCTGATGCGGCAACAGAGAAAATCGAGATAATTGTACATTATCTGCTTGTCATTTTCCAGAAGATAGCTTATTTTATCACGTGGGATAAAAAGAGCCTTGCATTTGTTTTTCGCTTCGACGCGGCTGATTGGAAAATCACCGCAATCACAACCGAAAAGCTCGGCAACTCCGAAAATATCGCCTCTCGTAAGGTCTCGGAGCATAACGGCTCTTTCCACATCTGAGGAAAATACTCTTGCGGTACCTTCGAGGATAAGTACGAGATTTCCCTTTGGATCAAGTTCTGCGCCCGAGTTAAAAGAACGAATATCTGTTTCTTTTAGAAGTACGGAACAGACCAACTCAAAATCCGCTCCCGCAAAAAGCGAAACATCACCGATTATTTCTAGAATTTTATCTTTTTTCTCCATTTACGCTCCTTTTTTGAGAAAAGTGTATCATATGAGACAATTATATTATATCACATCATATAAATTTGTCAATAGTTTGATAAAAATTTTTCCTTTATGCATAAAAGTGCGGATTATATATATTTTATATTGCTCATATTTAAACAAAAAAGGCGCACTTTTCATAAAGTGCGCCTTTAGAAATAAAATTATTCATTTTCATTTGCAGCGGCTTTTTCATTTTCGGCAAGCTTGCTGCGGTGGAGTATGTCAACTCCCGTGAAGTAGATATGGATGATATCCTCGGCAGAAGCACCCGCATCCGAAAGATCCTTTGCACCGTACTGGCTGATTCCAACACCGTGTCCCCAGCCCTTACCCGCAAAAATGAAATTTCTTGAATCACTTGCGGTAATCGTCTCTGTTATCGTTTCAACGGTTGTGATAACGGTAACGTTATCAAACTGTGAGGTTATCTTATAAGCGTTTGAGCCGAAATCGGCAGGCTCTTTCGTAATGTACTCGTTTGTTGTAGTCTCGTTTTCGTTTATTTCATCAGATTCTATATTGATTTCAAATTTCGTTTCGGGATATTCATCAAAGTCCTCAGGGATATTTTCGGGATCGAGGAGGGTAACATTGTTATTATCATATTCAAACGGGGATGAATCATCGTAATAGTTGGCAGTTGCAATGCAAGAATTCATAACAACTTTACGGCCCGTTGAGGTAAGAACATAGGCGACGGGATATTCACTGACCATGTATTCTTCGCTTGAATCGACGATTATTGCGTCCGATATTAGGGTTGGATGGTTTGTTACATAACCGTTTATAACAAGCTTTTCTTCGGGGACGGGTTCTATGATGGGCCCTGTTCCTCCTATGATCTCAACATCATAAACTTTATTGTATGTATGGGTAAGTTCACCTTGACCAACGGTGAAATTTGCTGATTTAAGGTATGTTGAGAGAGTGGTTCTGACAGCGTCGCTTCTGTTAAGCTTAACGGTATTTCCGCTTGTATCTGTAAAGGTTAGTGAATAGATATATTCGGGGTTACTATCAACGGTCTCAACTTTGATGGAGGAAATTGCACCCGAAACATCTGTATATCCTCTTGAACGGAGGGTTTTGCAAAGCTCCTCGGGAGAGACCTCGCTGTGCCAAAGACCATTATTATAGTCTGCGTATTTTTCCCACGGAGTGGCAACAGATGTTAGATACCCTCTTGCAGAGCCCCAAACATACTGAGAGCCAACGGTGGAGCCGCCTGCGCTTGAAGAATAATATGCGCTGATGACTTTTCCGTCGTAAACGGTGACGAGTCCCTCGGTGCTGGAGACAGCTTCAACAACGGCATCGTTTACCCTGTTTCTTCCTTTATATACCTGATCGCTTGTGGTTGCGGTCATGTCAAAGCCATATTTAGAATACCATTTGCAATAGTTTGCAATTGCATATGAACGGATGGTTATAGCAAATGTACGCAAGACCTCTCGGCTCCAGGAATTACTTATCTCATAGGGAAGGCTTCCCTCAACATAGCTTTCGAGATCGAGAACGTTTGTAAGAGCAACGCCGTGATAATCTTCCTCATATTTGGGAATGAAGGTCATAACTCCCTCATAGAGGTTGTTTGCCGGAGTTTGAATATAAGAATCATATTCATCAGCTTGGAACGCAACGAAGCCTATATTGTTATCGCCTCCGAGCGAATCATATTCAAAAAGAATGATATCCGTTTCGGGATTTACCACCGAAACTGCTGTTTTTGAAGGACCTACGACGGTTGCGCTGTATCCGTAAAAATAGCCATCATATTTTTCGAGCAAAGAGATCGCTTCATCCTCTGTTGCAAAATGGCCAAGTCTTATCTTTCTTTCGCCGCCAATGTAGGAGGGAATAGGATAGATATCGTCGTCATCAAGTTGTTTTTTGATATCCTTTACAAGAAAATCAAGAGGGATGGCACTTTGTTCGTGAGAAAGCTCAACATGGTAGCCGCCAATAACGGTCTTATCTGCATCATCTGTAAGGGAATAGGTCATTGATTTCTTTGAGAGATTTCCGTCAAGGGTTGCGGATGCAATATTGGCATCAAGATAATATGCGGGGGTAAAGGACCGAGTTTCTTTTGTGATAACAGAAGATCCAACAACGAATCCGTAAGGTGCTTTTATTTCAAACCCGACAGTAATACTTGAACCATACATTAAACCGACGGCGATATATGTATCGCCATCGGCTTCTGAAGAAAATGTGTAATCGGAAACATCGTAAACAGAATCAGCTGCAGCAACAGAATTACCGCTGATAAGAATAGTCAATGCTAAAGCACCCGCACCTGCGATCATCAAGAAAGCAAGAACGAAGCAAAGAACACGAGTCCAATTTATCTTTTTCTTATTCTTAAGGTTCGACAATTATATAAGCACCTCCTACCATAATATAAGCGCCGCCGGGGCTTGTGATCACTATTCCACGACCGTCCTCACCGCGAGGAATAAGGAGATTATGGTTTTTAGGAACTGCGATGCCGTTCTTCAGGTCTGTACCGTCTGTAAGGTCGCTGAGCCCTTGATCTTCAAAGGGGGAAACGATCTCAGCTTTACCGCTTCTGAGTATGATCTCTGTCGGAGCGGTACACTGGACCTCTTTTCCGTATTCAACAAATACAACCTCAAAGCTGTTTGAAATGGGAAGGGAGCCGTCTTCTTTTCCACCGAGAGCGGCAATTGAAGCGCGGATCGGCTCAAGAACCTCATCCACATATTTTGTGAGATAGGAGAGGGAGATGAGCGGATCGTTTGTGCTGTCGTATGTAGCCGCAAGGGTAAGAACGCTGAGTGACAGCGAAAGGGCGAGAACAACAGCCACTATAACAGTTGATTTTGTTTTACCGAATTTTTTCATAAAAAATGCACTTTCTGCGGAAATAACCGCACACATAGAGTTTACAGTTTATACGATACACAAGTATTATACCAAATCCTACGGCATTTGTCAAATATTATTAGTCATAATTTTATTTCTGTTCATATTTTGTGCATTTTATATTTTTAAAAATAGTAAATTTTTACATAAAAAAATGTTTAAGTTTGTTGACAAATCAACAATTTTGGTGTATAATGAAAATCGAAGTGATATTTTCAAAAAAGAATAAGAGATGATAATATGAAAATTTTAATTACGACAGATTTATATTCAACAGATACGAACGGTGTTGTAACTTCTGTGAAAAATCTTTCAGAAGAGCTTTTGGCAAAGGGGCATGACATTCGCATACTTACTCTTTCGGATAACATCAGAAGTCACAAAGAAGGCTTCGTATACTACATCAGATCTATGCCTATTGGTGTTTATCCCAATGTGCGAATGCCGCTTTCTTACCGCCACAGACTAATAAAAGAACTTATTGAATGGGTCCCCGATGTTATTCACAGTCAGTGTGAGTTCTTCAGCTTTCAATATGCGCGAAGAATTTCAAAATTGACCGGAGCACCCATAGTGCATACTTATCATACTCTCTATGAACAATATGTAAAATATCTAATACCGAGCAAAAGGATTGGAAAAACTGTTGTTCGTGTTGTATCAAGAAGAAGACTTAAGAGATGTAAATGCGTTATTGCTCCAACTTACAAGGTTGAGGATGCTCTAAGAGGCTACGGTTTAAAAAATGATATCAGCATAGTTCCAAGCGGTATAAGCCTTGAACAGCATAAAAAGCGTATATCTGCAGAGCAGAGAAGCACTAGACGCAAGGCACTTGGTATTGATGAAAATGATACCGTTCTTATAAATCTTGGAAGATTAGGAGCAGAAAAAAATCTTGGAGAGCTTATAAAATATTATTCTGAAGCTATAAAGGAAAATAAAAATTTAAAATTTCTTATAGTTGGAGACGGCCCTGCAAAAGAAGAGCTTGAATCACTTTGTCAGCAGTTGAAAATAGGTAGTCAAGTGATTTTTACCGGAATGGTGAAACCAAGCGAAGTGCAGGAATATTATCAATTAGGAGATGTTTTTGTTAGTGCATCTACCAGCGAAGCGCAGGGGCTTACATATATCGAAGCGGCTGCAAACGGTCTGCCTTTACTTTGCCGCAAGGATAATTGCTTGAAAGATGTAATAAAGCAAGGCGAGAATGGCTATGAATACAGAAATGCAGAAGAATTTCTTGAAATGATAAAGATAATTTCCGAAAACACCGAATGGCGTGAGGCTGCGAGCAAAAAGAGCATAGAGATAGCCGATTCATTTGATAAAAGCAGTTTTGGTGATGCTGTTGAAAAGGTATATTTGTCTGCGCTTGAATGATTTTGGCAATAGAATATTTTGAAACGAAGGGGCTGAGTCATCAGCCCCTTTTTAGGAGAAATAGAACGAAGAAAACACATCATTTTGGAATTCTCCGTCATGATGTGTCTTTTTTAAATTTTTGTTTTCTGAGACGTTCTAAATTGTGGAAAGAGCTGGATTTATCCAACCAATTTTCAATATAACATTACAAAAGTGAGCATTCGTTTTTGTCCAAATAAAAATTATATGAAAGCTAGACTTTCAAAAATTCAGAAATTTATGAAAAGACTGGTTTCGGCTTTGAAAGATTGGAAATTCATTTTCTTTCATGCTTGAATGAGAAATACCGTTACTGCCTGAGAGGCGCATAAAGAAGGTTTCATTGATAGGTACTTCTTAATTTATCTAAAAGTTTTGTAAAATATTCGGGATAGTCACAGCTGAAATGTACTTTTTCGCATCTTCTTGGGTGGATAAAGGAAAGCTCACCGGCATGAAGGCATTGTCCGGATATTAAATTCTGGTTTTTTTGTGCAAATTTTGAGTTTCCGCCACCATAAATTTCGTCACCGAGCAGAGGATGTCCGATGCTTGACATATGAACTCTTATCTGATGTGTTCTGCCCGTTTCAAGGATGCATTTTATATGGGTAAACTCTCCAAAACGCTCTGCAACCTCGTAATGGGTAACTGCATCTCTTGCGTTGTCTGAGCTGCGAAGCACAGCCATCTTCTTGCGGTCAAAGGGGTGCCTTCCGATTGGGGCATCGACAGTGCCTGCATCATTCTTAAAATTTCCGAGGGCTATTGCGCTGTATATTCGGCTGACGGTGTGATCCTTGAGCTGCTCCGAGAGAGCAAGATGAGTAAAATCGTTCTTGGCAACCACCAAGAGACCGCTCGTATCCTTGTCAATTCTATGAACTATACCCGGTCTTATAACTCCGCCAATTCCCGAAAGTGACGAGCCACAGTGATAGAGCAGGGCATTGACGAGAGTTCCGCTTTGATTTCCCACTGCAGGGTGAACGACCATTCCTTTAGGCTTGTTTACAACGAGAAGATCACTATCCTCGTAAACGATATCAAGAGGGATATTCTCGGGAAGAGCTTCGGATGGCTCCGGCTCGGGGATCTCGACCTCAAATTCCTGTTCAGGGGAGATCTTCAGGCTTTTTGATACCGTTTTGCCGCCAAGAAGCACTTTTTCGCTTTCGATGAGCTTTGCAGCCGCCGAGCGTGTTATGCCGAGCTTTTCTGAGAGCCATGCATCTATGCGATTTCCCCTATCATCATCGGTTGATTTGAGAATTCGTTTCATTTTTTACCTCTTTTTTTCTTCAAAGAATAAAACGTAGATGAGAACAAGCGCCGCACCGATGCACACAAAGGAGTCGGCAGTATTGAAGACGGCAAAGTTTATAGCCCTAAAATCAATAAAATCAACTACATAGCCCAGTCCAATTCTGTCTATCATATTGCCGATGCCGCCGCCGACAATAAAGGAAAGCCCAAAAAGAAGCCATTTATTCTTAGGCGGATATTTTATAAGATATATGATAAGTCCGATGATTGCAACGGTCGAGATAACAAGAAAGACCCAGCGGTTATTTTTGAGCATACCAAAGGCTGCGCCGCTGTTTTCGATGTATGTCAGATGAAGGATATCCTCGATTATCGGAACCGTTTCCACTTTTGTAAGAAATTCAACGGCAAGCCATTTGGTTACCTGATCGAGAACTATAACGACAACCATTATTAAAAAGCAAATCAGCATAAAAAACTCCAAAAAAGCGGGATTTTCGATACAAGTATCGAAAATCCCGCATCGAATTATCAGCTTGGATTAAGCAAGAAAGTTAACTATCTTTTTGCAGCGAGTGCAGATAAATCCGTCTTCATCTGCTTCGCAATCTGTGGAATAAGCCCAGCAGCGGTCGCATCTGTTTCCGCTTGCCATCTCAACTTTAACTCCGATTCCGGTTTCTGTCTCGCAGAATACGCCATCAGGAGCTTTTTCGTTTATAAGTTCAACCTCGGAAACGATAAATACAGTTTTAAGCTCGTCCGCAAAATCAGTGAAGGTAGCAAAGATATCAGCATCGGGAGCATAAACTGTAACCTTGGCATCAAGGGATTTACCGATGAGCTTTTCAGCTCTTGCAAGCTCAAGAGCCTTCATGATATCATCTCGGAGAGAGAAGAGCTTGTTCCATCTTTCCTCAATATTTGCAAATTCATAAGCTGTCTCGTATTCAGGCATGGGATTGAGGAATACGCTTTCCTTCTTGTCTGTGTCGAGATGAGGCATAGCCTTCCAGATTTCCTCTGCTGTGAATGCAAGCATGGGGGCGATGAGCCTTGTAAGAGAGCTGAGAATGATGAACATTGCAGTCTGAGCCGCTCTTCTGCCCTCGCTGTCTTTTCTCTCAACGTAAACTCTGTCTTTTGTTATGTCGATATAGAGCTTGGAGAGAGTCGTCGTGCAGAAGTTGCAAACATCATGATAGAGAATGTGGAATTCGTAGTTATTATAAGCTTCGCAACAGGTCTTCACAAGCTTATTAAGCTCTGTAAGTGCCCATTTATCAATTTCATATAGCTTATCGGGGCTGACCATATCCTTATTTGGGTCGAAATCTGTTGCGGGATCACCAAGATTTGCCATGATGATTCGTGCAGTATTACGGATCTTTCTGTAAGCCTCGGAAAGCTGCTTGAAGATGGAATCCGAAACACGAACATCAACTCTGTAATCGCTGGAAGCAACCCAGAGGCGAACAAGATCCGCACCGTATTTTGCGATGACCTCTTCGGGAGCGATGGAATTTCCGAGAGACTTGTGCATTGCTTTACCCTCGCCGTCAACTACCCAGCCGTGAGTAAGAACAGTCTTGAAGGGTGCGCTCTCGCCCTTTGCACCGATAGCGGTAAGAAGGGAAGATTGGAACCAACCTCTATATTGGTCTGCTCCCTCCAGATACATATCTGCAGGCCACTTGAGACCTTCCTTATTTTCAATAACTGAGAAATGAGTTGAGCCGGAATCGAACCAACCGTCAAGAGTATCCGTTTCTTTTGTGAAGTGTGTACCGCCGCAATGAGGACACTTGAAGGATGAGGGAAGGATTTTGTCTGCATCTTTTTTATACCAAGCATTTGAGCCTTCTGCGCCAAAAAGTGTGGAAACAGACTCGATTGTTTCATCTGTGCAAACGGGGTTCTTGCAATCCTCACAATAGAAAACAGGGATGGGAAGCCCCCAATGTCTCTGTCTTGAAATACACCAATCTGCTCTTTCGCGTATCATCGACACCATTCTGTCGCCGCCCCATGCGGGAAGCCATTCTACGTTCTCGCAAGCCTTTGCGGCTTCTTCCTTAAAGGCATCAACAGAGCAGAACCACTGAGGTGTTGCACGGAAGATGATTGGATGCTTGCATCTCCAGCAGTGAGGATACTGGTGCATGATCTCCTCAGAAGCGAAAAGTGCACCGCTTTCCTTCATGTCCTCAAGGATAGCTTTGTTGGAGTCCTCATAGTACATTCCCGCAAACTTGCCTGCATCTTCCGTCTGATAGCCCTTATCGTCAACGGGAACAATAATATCCATATTATAGCGACGGCAGGTCACATAGTCATCAGCACCAAATCCGGGAGCTGTATGGACACATCCTGTACCGCTGTCCATTGTTACGTAGTCTGCATTTACGACAACGCTTTCTCTGTCAATGAAGGGATGAGAAGCCTTCATAAACTCAAAATCGCGTCCGCGCATGGACTTAACGAATTCAAATTCTTCAACGCCGCCTGCCGCCATTGTCTTGCGTGCGAGAGCAGATGCAATGATGTAGAAATTACCGTCCGAAGCCTTGACAACAGAATATTCTTCATCGGGATGAAGAGCGATTGCAAGGTTTCCGGGGAGAGTCCATGTTGTGGTGGTCCAGATAATAAAATATGTTTTATTAAGGTCGCAAACATCGGCAATCTTGCCCATATCGTCCTTAACCTTGAATTTCACATAGATAGACGTGCATGAAATGTCCTTATATTCGATCTCAGCCTCTGCAAGTGCCGTTTCGTCGTGGTTACACCAATAAACGGGCTTAAGACCCTTATAAATATAACCTTTCTTGAACATTTCCCCAAAGACCTTGACCTCACGAGCCTCAAATTCGGGGGACATTGTAAGATAAGGATGCTCCCAGTCTCCGGTTACGCCGATGCGCTTGAACTGTGCCATTTGAATATCAACAAAATTCTGGGCAAATTCATGACAAGCACTTCTGAATTCGGGTATGGACATCTTTTTGCGGTCAATTTTGTTCTTTTTTATAATAGCACTTTCGATAGGCATTCCGTGGTTGTCCCAGCCGGGAACAAAGGGAACGCTATAACCCATCATATGCTTTGATTTGTTGATAAAATCCTTCAGGATCTTATTCATCGCAGTTCCCATGTGGATATTTCCGTTAGAGAAGGGCGGGCCGTCATGAAGAACATAAAGGGGCTTATCCTTATTTTCCTCCAGCATCTTGCCGTAAAGGTCGATATTTTCCCAATATTTAATGGTATCAGGCTCTCTTTGCGGCAGATTTGCTCTCATAGAGAAGCCTGTTTGAGGCAAATTCAGTGTATTTGTGTAATCCTTTGGCATAATTTAAGGTCTCCTTAATTTATATGTATGGTGTTGATTTCTTTTTCATAACTCTTTGATTTATCTCATCAAGCGAGCTTTTCATTTGTGACATTTTTGTGGTTATATTGACAGGCTCATTGAATATGACATCTTCTTTATCTTCGTTCTCGTCCTCGAACTTGTCAATGTCATATGGAGTCATTTGAGGTTCTTCTATTGTTTCGACTTCTTCCTCATCAGTCTCGGATATGAGAGGGGGAGCTTCCTCCGCAGCAGCTTTTGTAAAAAAATCTTCAAGCTCTGCGATACTTTCTTTTTCTGCCTCTATAAAAGGGCGTATTTGGGGAAGTCCTTCGGGAAGGGCAGGAGTCACCGCAAATGAATCGACTTTGTCAAGCATTGCGTTTAAACTGTTTTTTATATCATTACAGAAAGAATTATAGCTTATATCAAGTTGTTCAATAAGATTTCTTCGCTTTTCTATTTCAAAATCAAGTTTGCGAAGTGCATCTTCCTGTTTTTTGTTAGCTTTTTCGGCAATGATATCTGCCTTAGCCTCGGCTCTTGCTATTATTTCAGATGAAGATAGCTTCGCCTTTGTTATCATATCTCTTGCTTCGCCGAATTTTGCACGGTAGCCATTGTAAAGGTCTTCAACGTTTGCTACCCGCTCACGCATTTCCTTAAGCTTTTGCTCAAGTACTTCTTTTTCTGTGACCAGAGTGGATATATATTTATTAAGCTCTGTTTTGTCGTCGATAAGATCGTTATTTGCTATTTCAAATTCACGGTTTGCGTCTTCAAGCTCGTCGCAATATCGCAAAAGGGCGTCAAGGGCAGCGTCAACCTCTTCAGTATTGTAACCGCGCATACTTTTGTTGAATTTTCTGTCAAAAGTTTCTGAAACGCTCATTGCATACCTCTTTTTCAAATATATTTTTTTGCGGCAAGCTTAATTCTGCCTTTTTTTGTTTCCTCCGTGATAGAAACAATGATAAATTTTCCCGTGCCTCTTATGGTAATGGTGTCACCTTCCGAAATTCTGAGATCTGTCCTCTCGCACGGCGAATAATTGCACTCAACAAATCCCGAAAGTATAAGTTGCTTTGACCTTTCACGACTTTCTGAAGCAAGGGCGGACACAACGCAGTCAAGTCTGTCAGAGGCGACTGTATCGCTTATCTGCTTTGTCTTTTTTTCAAAATTAAAGCTTTTGGAGAGCGGTATTTCCTCAATTTTCACCTTATCCGAGCCTATTCTCTCGCAACCGTTCAAAATAAGTGCGGTAACAGAGGCGGTTGCAAAAATAACGCAGGTATTGTCATCAGTTATGCAGAGATCACCGATGGCGCTTCTTTCGATTCCAAGATTGAGTATAGCACCCAAAAAATCGCGGTGAGAAAGGGTCCTGTATCCACTGCCTTTTATCCTCAAAGCTTTTATTGCTTCGGCAAGCTCGCTCTCAAGAATAGAGGTTGTTCCGTCAAAATCCTCGATATCGTCTATCAGATCCGAATAAAATTCAGGCAAGAAAAATGCACATTTTCTTTCTGCATCTTTATAGCCTCCATAAAGGAAGCAAAGACCTTTTGCGCCGAGATGTGTAATATAACTTTTTGTGAAAAAGACCTCGGAAGGGTCGAGAAATGATGAAAATGTTATATATCCTCTTCGACTCTCAAAAAAAAGATCGCCAAGTCTTGCGGAAAGCTGCTTTATTCTCTTATCATCCATAAACAGAGAGAATTGTCGATAATATCGAGAGAATTATCGCAGTCACAAGCAAAGGGATATCAATAGGAACGGTTCTTACAATTTCGGATTTATCGAGCAAAAGGCGCATAGGCATAATTATAGGCTCTGTTATAGCATAGAAAAAATCAGCGATCTTGTTATCCTCGTCAAGTGGGATCCAGAATAGGATAACTCTTATAAGAATAGCAAAGCTGAGAAAATCTATCACTGCGATGCAAAGTTTGGTAACAATAAAGGTTACTGTTTCCAAGATATCCTCCTAAAATTGATAACGACAGCCGACAAATGACTGCCGTTATCACGATACAACAATTTGCACCCCATAAAATGCGGCGCAAATCGTTATAAATATTCAATTAATAGCCAAAAAATCCGTTATCCTGAGCAGAGATTACAGGCTGCTGGGGCTGAGCGGGAGCTGTATCAGCTGCCTTGTCATTGCTGATTGCAACGTTCTGAGGAGTGATAACGTATGCATTGTTAGCAACTTTCTTGATTTCGCCTCCGATAGAATAAGCAACTCCGAAAAGGAAGTCGATAAGCCTTCTTGCGGTGTCCTTATCAGCATCTTCAAGATTAAGTACAACAGTGCGCGTGCTGAGAAGATGGTCAGCGATTGCGGGGCCGTCCTTAAACTCCGTGGGCTTAACTACCTTAAGCTCGATAGCGGCACCGTTGAGGGACATTCCACCGCTTATTGGGCTGGCAGAAGGCTGAGGAGGAGTATAAGCGAACCCTTGAGGCTGGGAATCCATCATAGGCTCCTCAGCAGGCATTTCGTCATAACCGCCTTCGTAATTGTCGTAGTAGTCGTCGTAGTTGTCTGCGTAGGCATCGTTTGCTTGGTTGTTTCTCTTGAATTTATCCAACACTCCCATGGTTGAATCCTCCGTTTATGTTTTTATTTATTATTTTTGAAAAAAGCTTCTGCCGATCCTCACGATCGTGGAACCGCAAGCGACAGCCTCCTCAAAGCTTTCGCTCATTCCCATCGAGACGACAGGCTCTATATTATTATGAACGATTTTTCTCCAAATGTCAAGGAAAAGTTTATAAGTTTCTTCAAAAAATTTCAAATAATCGCATTTTTCTTCACATTTTGGTGCCATTGTCATGCAACCACGCAAATTTAGAGAAGAAAAATCCATAATTTGTTCACAAAACGCATAAACATCCTCCGGCATAATGCCGCCCTTGTTTTTCTCTCTGCCGCAGTTTATCTCGACGAGAACATCCATCACTATACCATGCTTTTTTGCTTGTCTGTCGATCTCGGCAGCAAGCTTCAAGCTGTCAAGGGAATGGATCATGCAGACCTTGTCGATGATATATTTGACTTTGTTTGTTTGGAGAGAGCCGATAAAATGAATTTTTGTTTTGCTCTTATCTATATGCTCATAATGCTCAAGAAGCTGCTGAACTCTGTTTTCTCCGATATCGGTAATTCCCGTATGCTCCGTCAGATATTTCAATTCTTCGACGTCGCAGTATTTAACCGCAGCAACCACCGAGGTCTTCTGCCCGTATTTTGATGCGGCCTCAGCTGCCTTCACTCGCGACATTATAAGCTCGACGTTTTTATCAATATATTCAAATGACATCATAACCTCTTGAAATCAATAAAATACCAATCCGTTTTGAAGATCCTTGCCCGAAACGATGATTCGGTCGTAAAGACTCAGATAACCAAAGATATTTTTGGTCTCTGCCTCGGTTTCGTGAGCGATATCGGCTGTGCTTTCAGTCTCTATGCTATCATCATTTTTCAGAGGATCAACGGTTGAAACGATGTAATGTCCCTCAACCTCCAGAAGAATATCTATTCTCTTAAAAATGACGGTGCTTCCGTAAAGGGTGTAAACTCCTTCATAACCGTCAACTATTCTGACGGCTGTTTTGGGAACTCGGTAGCCCTTTGATTCGGAAATGATAATTTCAACCGCCTGTGAGCGGAGATACGAAAAGCCGTTTGGCATCTCGCTGCACGAAAAAACAGCAATCGCTCGTTCGTTTGAGTCAGTCAGAACTTTTTCGGCGATAAGGGGTAGCTCGGTTTCGTAATTATAGGGGAAAATGCCCTTGTATTCCTGACCGACGGTGATCTCGTCTGCCTTGTTTGCCTCGATTTGAAGGGCAATATACCATTTATATCCCGTAGCTATCTTTCCCACAGGATATCTTCCCATAGCATCACCTTGCAAAGAGGGGCTTTGAGATATCAGCATATCAAAAGATGAAACCGTAAGATTTTTGGCGGCATTTGATGTAAATGAGTTTTCATAGCCGTCAATGCCGAAGAAGAAATAACCGCTGGTGTCTGAAAAAACAGTCTCGCTTCCTCCGGTGAGATTTGATGTAAGACTTGCTTTTCTTACCTCGAGTGAAGATCTTACGGAAGAAAAATCCTTTCGCTCACCGATGATTATCTGTCGGCGGTTCATCTGGGTGAGCAGAGCACCCATTGACTGCATTGCGTGGTTGTATTTTCCCTCCGCAATATTCTGTAGAATCAAATGGTAATATGAGTTGATGCGCTTGTCCACTGAAGATGTATCGGACTTTGCGGCACCTTTTGGAAGCTCGCTTTCTTCAAGGATCAGGATCTTTTCCTCAATTGAGGCTAGCTCCTCTCTTGCGAAAAAAACCGAAGAGTCGGAAAAGGTCTGGGCAACGATCTGTTTTGTACTGACCTTAGCGCCATCGCTTGTAAGATATGAAACTGCGCCTCCATACGAGGAATAGAGATAATGCTCGTCTCTGAAAATATAGCAGTCGCCTCCAATGACCGATTTTTTTGATTGTATTTCTGCCGCAATGGTTGTTATATCGGTGGTGAAACCGTTGAACAGATGGTAAACGAGATAAAGTATAAAGGCGATCGCCAAGACTGCTGATAAGACATAAAATCCGACTTTTTTCAGATATT
>JAZUPD010000057.1:0-16394 GCA_045604985.1 Eubacteriales bacterium | reverse complement strand
GCACGACCTTTTAAAAAAGGTCGATCAAAACTTTCACCTGACAGCACGACCTTTTGAAAAAGGTCGATCAAAACTTTCGCCTGACAGCATGACCTTTTGAAAAAGGTCGATCAAAACTTTCGCCTGACAGCATGACCTTTTGAAAAAGGTCGATCAAATCTTTACATGACAAAGTCCTCAAAAAACAAAACGGAGTAAAAAAATGAGCAGATTTATGAGCGAGAAATATGCCTCTCTTGTGCCATACACCCCGGGTGAACAGCCAAAGGAACGCAAATATTTGAAGCTTAATACAAACGAATCACCCTTTCCCCCATCGGAAAAGGCTATAAAATACGCCTCTGAAGCGGCGAAAAGCCTTCACCTTTACAGTGACCCTGAATGTACTCCCTTGCACTGTGCATTTGCCAAACTTTGTGGTGTGGAAAACAACATGGTCCTTGCCACAAACGGCTCCGATGAAATTCTGAATTTTGCCTTTATGGCGTTTTGCGATAAGTACACCCCCGCAATCTTTGCCGACATAACCTACGGATTTTACAAGGTCTTTGCCGACATAAACAATCTTCCGTCAAGGATAATACCCTTAAGGGATGATTTCAAAATAGACATCTCTGACTATTTTGGCGTAGGAGGTACGATCTTCATTGCAAATCCCAATGCGCCAACGGGCATTGCTCTCTCCCGAGATGAGATAGAGCAGATTCTCATTAAAAATCCCGATAATATCGTGGTGATTGACGAAGCATATGTTGATTTCGGCGGCGAAAGCTGTGTTCCCCTTGTGGAAAAATACGACAATCTTCTCGTGACGCAGACATTTTCAAAATCCAGAAGCATGGCGGGTGCAAGGCTTGGCTTCGGCATCGGCTGTCCATCGCTTATTGCAGACCTGAAAACGGTGAAATATTCCACCAATCCCTATAATATAAACTCTATGACCATGGCGGCGGGCGTGGGACAGCTTATGGATGACGAATACACAAGAAATAATTGTCTCGCCATTGCCGAAAACCGTGAATTTCTTACAAAAAAACTTGAAGCTCTCGGCTTTACCATCCTTCCCTCAAAGGCAAATTTTGTTTTTGCAAAAAGCGACGACATCGACGGCGGTGAGCTTTACACCACCCTTCGTGAAAAAGGAATTTTGGTTCGTCATTTCACACACGAGCGGATCTCCGCCTTCAACCGCATAACGGTTGGCACGAAAGAACAAATGGAGACCCTTATCATATCTATAAAAGAAATCTTAAATAAGGAAGTATAAGAAGATGAGAGAAGCAAAAATCAATCGCAGAACTGCAGAAACAGATATAGAACTCACCATAAACCTTGACGGCTCGGGAAAGAGCGATATTAAGACAGGATGCGGTTTTCTCGACCATATGCTGACCCTTTTTGCCCGTCACGGCCGTTTTGACCTTGCCATTTCCTGTGTGGGCGACACAAATGTCGATTACCACCACTCTGCAGAGGATATCGGCATCTGTCTCGGAGAAGCTTTTGCCAAGGCTCTCGGCGATAAAAAAGGTATCTGCCGCTATGGAAGCATTATTCTCCCAATGGACGAGGCTCTTATCACAGCCGTCCTTGATATTTCGGGCAGAAGCTGTCTTTGCTACGGGCTTCTGATCCCCACAGAAAAGGTCGGAGATTTTGACACGGAGCTTTGCGAGGAATTTTGGCAGGCGTTTGTGAGAAATGCGGATATTACTCTACATATCGTACAAAATGCGGGAAAAAATTCCCATCACATAATCGAGGGAACCTTCAAGGCTGTTGCAAGAGCCTTGCGAATGGCAATTAAGCTTGATGAGGATTTCCCTGATGAAATTCCCTCAACGAAGGGAGTTCTCTGATGGTTGCTGTTGTCGATTACGGCGTTGGAAATCTCTTTTCTCTCGTAAGCTCGCTCCGCACAGTTGGTGCAGATGCCATAGTTACGGGGGATGCGGATGAGATAAGAAAAGCGGACAAAATAATACTTCCGGGCGTTGGTGCATTCGGAGATGCGGCGGCAAAGCTACGTTCTGCGGGCCTTGACAAGATGATAATCAACGAGGCACAAGGCGGAAAACCGCTTCTTGGAATCTGTCTCGGTATGCAGCTGCTTCTTGAAAAAAGCTATGAATACGGAGAACACAAGGGTCTTGGGCTTATTAGGGGCGAGATACGCCCGATCTCCGACGTTATACCAAAGGATTTGAAGATTCCCCATATCGGCTGGAATGCCCTTGATTTTACCGAGAACAAGTCGAGCCTTTTCAAATATATAAATGATGGCTCCTATGTTTATTTCGTCCATTCATTCTACGGGGCAAATTGCGAAGAAAGCACCATTGCCACCTCGGAATACGGTGTACCCCTTACGGCGGCGGTGCAGAGCGGCAACGTTATGGGCTGTCAGTTTCACCCCGAAAAAAGCGGCAAAGTCGGTCTTGCCATTCTCAAAGCTTTTTGCGAATAACGGAGGTTCCAAATGATAATTTTCCCCGCTATCGACCTTTTTGAAGGCAAAGCAGTTCGTCTTCTTAAGGGCGATTACAATCAAATGACTATATACAGCGACGACCCTGCTATGTTTGCCCGTGATTTTGCAAAAAAGGGCGCAACTCATATACATCTCGTCGACCTTGAAGGCGCAAGGTACGGAACAACACCAAATCTCAGCATAATAAAAAGTATTTCGGAAAGCACAGAGCTTTTCGTGGAGGTCGGCGGCGGCATAAGAAGCATGGATACCGTAGATAAATACCTTTCGGCAGGAGTTGACAGAGTAATTCTAGGCACAGCTGCGGTGAAAGACAGGCATTTTCTTCTTGATGCTCTCGAAAAATATGGAGAAAAGATCGCAGTAGGTATCGACATAAAGGACGGCAACGTTGCAATTAAGGGTTGGACAGAAACAGCCAATATTACCGCCGAGGATTTTTGTGCCGATATGGAAAGAATAGGAGTGTGTACCGTTATCTGCACCGATATCTCAAGGGACGGGGCAATGCAGGGCGCAAATCACGGTCTTTATAAAACTCTTTCCGAAAAATTCAGGATGAATTTTATAGCATCCGGCGGCATTTCGTCAATCGAGGATGTAAAAGCCCTTGCGGAGATGCAGCTCCACGGCGCAATCGTCGGAAAAGCATATTATATAGGGGCGATAGATCTGGTCAAAGCTATTGAGGTGGCAAAATGATAACAAAAAGAATAATACCCTGCCTCGACGTTAAGAACGGAAGGGTCGTTAAGGGAGTTAATTTCGAGGGATTGGGCGATGTTGCCTCCCCCACAGAGCTTGCAAAATATTATAGCGACTGCGGCGCAGACGAGCTTGTTTTTTATGATATAACCGCCTCTGCCGAGGGTCGGAAGCTCTTTACAGACATACTCTGTGAGCTTGCAAGATCCGTTTTTATTCCGCTGACGGTTGGCGGTGGCATAAACACCCTTGAGGATTTTGACAGGGTGCTGAAATGCGGCGCAGACAAGGTCAGCGTGAATTCCGGCGCAATAAAAAGCCCCGCACTTATCGGCCAAGCAGCAAAGAGATATGGCAACCAGTGCGTTGTTCTCAGTGCCGATATAAAGCGAGTTGACGGAGTTTTTCGCATTTTTGCAAAAGGCGGCAGAGAAAACACGGGTATGGAAGCCATCGAATGGATAAAACGCGGAGTCGATAGCGGAGCGGGCGAGATAGTGGTCAATTCCATCGACACTGACGGAGTCAAGGGGGGCTTTGATATCGAAATGTTGAGGGCTGTTTCGGACGCAGTGAATGTTCCCGTTATAGCCTCGGGAGGTGCAGGCTGCATCGACCACTTTACCAAGCTTTTTAAAGCACTTCCAAAGGTGGATGCAGGGCTTGCGGCTTCGATCTTCCATTTTGGCGAGGTAAAGATCTCAGACCTAAAAAAAGAGCTGAAGAATAACGGCATTCCTATGCGGATATAACGATATAACTAAGAGAGGACAAAGTATAAAATATGATCGACATAGAAAAACTGAAATTTGACGAAAAGGGGCTAATCCCCGCCATCGTCGTGGATTCTGTAACGAAAAAGGTGCTGACTCTTGCATATATGAATAGGGAAAGCCTTAAAATTTCAATGCAAAAAGGACTGACTTGCTTCTGGAGCCGTTCAAGACAAGAGCTTTGGCTTAAAGGCGAGACAAGCGGAAACTATCAGCATATAGTTTCAATTACGGCAGATTGCGATCTTGACGCACTTACCATAGTCGTTGAGCCTAACGGCCCCGCTTGCCACAAGGGAACATTTTCTTGCTTTGAAAATCCTCTCTGGCAGAGCGAGGAACGGCAGGAATTTTCTCTCGAGTCCCTTATGGGACTTCTTGAGGGCAGAAAAAAGGACAAGCCCGAGGGGTCTTATACCACTTACCTTTTCGAAAAGGGCGTTGACAAGATTCTCAAAAAGGTTGGCGAAGAATGCACGGAGGTGATCATCGCCGCAAAAGCTCAGGATAGAGCAGAAACTATATATGAAATTGCCGATCTTGCCTATCATGTTATGGTGCTAATGACAGAGCAGGGTATCTCTCTTGAGGATATCCACCGTGAGCTTGCTTCACGCCATATTATCGACCACAAGATCAAGCAGGAGAAGATGACAAAATGATTTTTACAGGAAAAAAAGGCGATTTCCATACGCATACGAATTATTCCGATGGAAAAAACACTCCCGAGGAGATGCTTCTCTCCGCCATCGAAAAGGGGCTTGAAGAATACGGATTTTCCGAGCATGGATATACCGCTTTTGATCTCCGCTACTGCCTGTCGCTCGAAAAAACCGAAGTTTACAAAAAAGAAATCAAAGCCCTTAAAGAAAAATATACGGATAAGATCAAGGTTCATCTGGGAATTGAGCTTGATGCTTTTTCGGATCATGACACGAGTGATTATGACTATGTTATCGGCTCTTGTCACTACGTGACAAAGGACGGCGTTTACCGTGCGATTGACGAAAAGCCATATGAGCTGGAAAACATCTGCCGTGAATGGTACGGCGGAGATTATTATGCCTTTGCCGAGGATTATTATAGGGGAGTTGCTCGCCTTGCGAAAAAAAATATAAGCATTGTGGGGCATCTTGATCTTATAACGAAATTCAACGAGGGAGATAAGCTGTTTGATACCAAAAATCCACGTTATCTTGCGGCGGCAAAAAGGGCAATCGACGCTCTTTTGCCCCTGGGAGTACCTTTTGAGATAAATACCGGCGCAATTTCAAGAGGATACAGAAGTGAGCCTTATCCTGCAAAGGAGCTTATCGAATATATAAAGGAAAATGGCGGCTCCTTCGTGCTGAACAGCGATACTCATTCAAAGGAAAATATAGCTTTTCAATTTGAAAAATGGGAAGATTTGATTTGAAACGAATAAAAACAAGCTGATCCATAAAAAATACAGATCAGCTTGATTTTATTAATGGATCAGGATCGTTGAGGCAAGTATTCTCTCTCCGCCGAGAATATAAGAGCTTGTGTTCAGATATTCACCGTCAAGCTTCATAAGGGATGAGGAGCCTCCGTCAAGATTGCTGGCATTTACCGCACCAAAGGAGAGCATAATCTCAACAAGATCGTCAAGAGTTGCGCCGAGGCTGTCGATCTGCCTGCCGTTCACGACAAGAAGCAGAATAGCTCCGTCCTCTCGCTGCCCTATGGCGGTTCTGGGATTTATACCTCCTCCAAGCGATCGCTTTGCATTGCACGGCTCACCGTTGATTATCAGAGCAGGACCATAGCTCACTGCATACTTAAGTCCAAGCTCCATCGCCCTTGCGCCCGTCATTTTTCCAACATAAAGAAGACCTTTTCCGTCAAGTCCCGCAAGACTGTAAGAGCTGTTCAAATCGCCCCAGAGAAGCTTCCCTCCGCTTATGACGATCCCCTCCGGGACGCCGCCCGTTCCGGAGCCGCCCGGGTCGATAAATCCTCCGGCATTGGTCCCGCCTATTGCATCGTACTTTTCTATCATGTCAGAAAGTGAAAGACCCTTTGCATCCTCACCGTATCTTTCCGGAACACCCACAAAAACACGCATCGGATCTTTTACAACGATCATTTTTCCGTTATAAGTGCCGCCCGAAACATCATGAACCTCGATCCCGTGCATCCGCTCGTTTTCCTTTTCCGCTTCGCCCGTATCCTCGCAGCCATTCTCATCATCGGTTTCGTCGGTGTTGTCAAGGTGAGTACTTTCGGGAAGCTTTATAAGGGCGGTATTTATCTCCGAGTTCTCCTCAGTCGCCTTTTCGGCAAGAAGTGCGTTGATCTCGTTGTCACTCATAAACCAGTGTGCAATAAAACCGCCTGCGCTCGTTTCCTTCAGCGAAAGAATGAAGAGCTTTCCAACAGTTGGCGAAGGGCCTCGCACAAGAACGAACATTGCAGTATAAAGTGCGCCTGCCAACAGAATGAGAGTTATGAGAAAAATTACAAAAAAACGAAGAACGATCTTGCCGATCCTTGAACCAAGTCCTTTCTTTCCCTTTTTTTCCATGAACTCACCTCCGCTTCCCTTATATTTTACTATGAATCCTTCAGATATTCAATGATTTTGACGAATAATTTACCGTTTTGTTTCAATTTTCATGACAATTATTTCAAAAGAAAAAAATTTTTGGTTTTTTTCAAAAAAGACTTGACAAAAGATAAATTAGGTGGTATAATATATACCGTTCCGCAGGAATGCGGTGTGAAATATGCTGGTGTGGCTCAATGGCAGAGCAGCTGATTTGTAATCAGCAGGTTGTTGGTTCGACTCCGATCACCAGCTCCAAAACGGGGGATTTCCCGAGCGGCCAAAGGGGGCAGACTGTAAATCTGTTGTCACTGACTTCGGTGGTCCGAATCCACCATCCCCCACCAAGTTTAGCGGTCAAAAAATTTACCGCATCGAAAAGCCTTGAGAGATCAAGGTTTTTCTTTTTTTGTCCCTATTTTCAAGTTGCATTTTCATAGATGTTAACAACCTACAAAGTGGATTCAAACCACCGAAAAAGGATATTGGTTGATTTTACCGTCGTATGCTATAATTAAATAAATCAGGGGATTTTATGAAAAATGTTCCGCTTGTTGACGAATCTATTCTCATGGGCTATGACAATGGTCGTAAAAAGACCTTGTCTCAAGACAAGGTCTTTTTTAAGGCGTTTTTTTACTTCTCAGCTTCAATCTTTAATGGCTATCAGATCCTTCGCATAAGGAAGGCTCATTATCCAATCGCAGAGAGTATGCCATTCTGCCAGCTTATGGGTGCGACGGGCATAATAGATGCCGATGAGGTTTTCATAATTGAGTGTCACTGTTCTCATCTGATTGAAAGACGAGGGCAGCAGCTGGATCATATTATGCCAATGACTGCGTTCTTCTTTGTTTTCCACAAATTTTTGTCTCTCGCTCTCAAGGAAGGCAACCAGTGAATCAAGAGCTGCAATAGCATCCTCCGTCATTCTGTCGTGACTGAAATCATCGCGGTCAAAAGGCTTTGTATGTATTTTGTGCATAGTTGAGCAGGAATTTGCAACGGTCCCGACCTTATATGTGTCAAATTCTTTCCACCAATAAAGAGGGGCTGTTATGTCTACCGAAACGAATATCTGACGCAGAAATTTTCTGTGGTCGCTTCCTGCCTTTGCAAGTCTTTTGGCAAGGTCAATATCGTTTTCGCCAAAGACGAAATTGCCCTCCTCATCATAACTGCTATCCATTTTTGACCAGCTGTTCATGGGATTTCTTGCGCCTCTGATGGCGTTTTCAAAGTTCATTACCGATGTTCTTTCAACCTTCAGCATCTTTAACCTTTCCCTCCAAAAAACTTTTTTCTCTACATATAGTTTTATTATACCATACATTGTTCCAAAAATCAATATATTAAAAAATTTTATAAAAATTCAGCTTTAATGCTGAATTTTGCGGAACCGATTACAATCACAAAAATCATTAGGGCTAAGCCGATTTTTCGGCTTAGCCCCTATTTTTATTTCTTTTTAAGAGATATTACTTCTCTTCGGGAGCATAAAGCTCTCCCATCTTAACGAGACGGTCGTACTTAGCTCTTGCTGCCTTTTCAGCCTCTGCAAAGAGCTTTTCTGCTCTCTCAGGGAACTGCTGTGCAAGGCGGCTGTAACGAGTTTCACTTGTGATGAACTCCTTATAGTCTGCTGTTGCGGGCTTGCAGTCGATTGTGAGAGGATTCTTGCCCTCAGCCTTTGCTGCAGGATTGTATCTGAACATCTGCCAGTATCCTGCCTCAACTGCTCTCTTCATCTCGATCTGAGAATTAGCCATTGTTCCCTTGATTCCGTGCATCTCACAAGGAGCATAACCGATAACCAGAGAAGGTCCGTTATATGCCTCTGCCTCTGTAAGTGCCTTGAGTGTCTGATTCATATCAGCTCCCATTGCGATCTGTGCTGTGTAAACATAACCGTAGGACATTGCGATCTCCGCAAGATTCTTCTTGCCTATTGCCTTACCTGCAGCTGCAAACTGTGCAACCTGACCGATCTGGGAAGCCTTTGATGCCTGTCCACCTGTGTTGGAGTAAACCTCGGTATCGAATACCATGATGTTTACGTCCTCGCCGGAAGCCATTACATGGTCGAGACCGCCGAAGCCGATGTCATATGCCCATCCGTCACCACCGAAGATCCATACGGACTTCTTGGAGAGGTAATCCTTTTCCTTAAGGATTGCGGGAGCTGTGGGACAGCCCGCCTCTGCAGCCTTCTTAAGCTCTACAACGAGAGCGTCTGTTGCTGCAGCGTTTGCCGCACCGTCATTCTGAGTATCAATATAATTCTGAGCTGCTGCCTTGAAGGAATCGGAAGCCTTATCGGAAGCCATCATTTCGCTGACCTTGCGCATGAGCTTCTCGCGGATGGTCTTGTGAGCAAGAGCCATACCGAGACCATGCTCTGCATTGTCCTCGAAGAGGGAGTTGCCCCAAGCGGGACCCTTGCCCGTTTCCTTATTTACCGTATAAGGAGTTGCAGGAGCGGAGCCACCCCAGATGGATGAACAGCCTGTTGCATTGGAGATGAACATTCTCTCGCCGAATAGCTGTGTGATGAGACGAGCATAGGATGTCTCTGCACAGCCTGCACAAGAGCCGGAAAATTCGAGGAGGGGCTGCTTGAACTGGCTGCCCTTGATTGTGTTGTTGATGAGTTCCTTCTTCTCGGAAACATTCGCAACAGCATAGTCCCAAGGAGCCTGCTGATCAGCCTGAGTAGCATTCGGAACCATTTCTATAGCCTTCTTATCTGTGCCGTCCTTGATTGCCTTTGCGGTTACGGGACAAGCCTTAACGCAGAGAGTACAGCCCATACAGTCAGCAGGAGAAATTGCCATTGTGAATTTATAATTTGTCTTAAGAACGGGCTTGTCAGCAAACTTTGTAGCCGCAGGAGCGTTCTTTGCCTCGTCCTCTGTCATAGCAAAGGGACGGATAGCTGCATGAGGACATACGAATGCGCAGTTATTACACTGGATGCAGTTTTCGGGGATCCACGTAGGAACGTTAACTGCAACGCCGCGCTTCTCGCTGATGGTAGAGCCCTGAGGGAACGTACCGTCAACATATTCCTTGAATGCGGAAACAGGGAGAGAATCGCCTGCCATAGCATTTACGGGATTAACAATATTATTTACGAATGACTCAAGATCCTTGCGATTGCTCTCAAAAGCAGCCTTGGGAGCGTCTGCTGTGCAGTTCTTCCAAGCCTCGGGAACCTTAACCTCTACGTAAGCATCTGCGCCTGCGTCGATAGCGGCATAGTTGAGGTCAACGATAGCCTGTCCCTTCTTGATATAGGACTTATATGCAGCCTTCTTCATGTACTCAATAGCCTCATCCTTAGGAAGAATGTTAGCGAGGGAGAAGAATGCGCTCTGAAGAACAGTGTTCTTAACCTTTGCATTACCGATCTGCTTTGTAGCGATGGTTGTAGCGTCAATGATTATGAATTTAACATTATTATTTGCGATGTAAGCCTTAACAGCACCGGGAAGGTTAGCATCAAGCTCATCTACGCTCCAAGCGCAGTCGAGAAGGAATGTTCCGCCGGGCTTAACGTCGCTGATCATATCGTACTTCTTAAGGTAAGAAGAGTTGTGGCAAGCAACGAAGTCTGCCTTGTTGATGTAGTAAGGAGCCTTGATAGCATTATCACCGAAACGGAGGTGGGAGATAGTGATACCGGAGGTCTTCTTGGAGTCATACTGGAAGTATGCCTGGATATACTTATCGGTATGGTCACCGATGATCTTGATGGAGTTCTTGTTAGCACCAACAGTACCGTCGCCGCCGAGACCCCAGAACTTGCAAGCGATCGTTCCCTTTGCAGCTGTATCGGGAGCGGGCTTTTCTTCAAGAGACGTGCCTGTAACGTCATCTACGATACCGATTGTGAAGTGATTCTTGGGAGCATTCTTCGCAAGGTTATCATATACGGCGAAGATAGAAGCGGGAGTTGTATCCTTTGAGCCGAGACCGTATCTACCGCCAACGACCTTTGCGGAAACACCCTCTTCTGCGAGAGCTGTAACAACATCGAGGTAGAGAGGCTCGCCGAGAGAGCCGGGTTCCTTTGTTCTGTCGAGAACTGCAATCTTCTTAACAGTCTTAGGAAGAGCTGCAGCAAGCTTATCTGCGCAGAAAGGACGGTAAAGGCGAACCTTGATAAGACCTACCTTCTCACCCTTTGCTGTGAGATAATCAATAACCTCCTCGCAAACGTCACAAACAGAGCCCATTGCGATGATAACTCTTTCAGCATCGGGAGCACCGTAGTAGTTGAAGATCTGATAGTTTGTACCGATCTTCTCATTTACCTGATTCATGTAATCTTCAACGATAGCGGGGAGAGCATTGTAATATTCATTGCAAGCCTCTCTGTGCTGGAAGAAGATATCACCGTTTTCAGCAGAACCGCGGAGAACGGGATGCTCAGGGCTGAGAGAACGGGAGCGGAACGCTTCGATAGCGTCCTTGTCAACCATTTCAGCAAGGGTATCGTAGTCCCAAACCTCTATCTTCTGGATCTCGTGAGATGTACGGAAGCCGTCGAAGAAGTTAAGGAAAGGAACTCTTCCCTTAATTGTGGAAAGGTGAGCAACTGCACCAAGGTCCATAACCTCCTGGGGGTTGGACTCTGCGAGCATAGCGTAACCGGTCTGACGGCACGCATATACGTCGGAGTGGTCACCGAAAATGTTGAGTGCGTGAGAAGCCACGCAACGAGCGGAAACGTGAATTACGTTGGGAAGAAGCTCGCCTGCGATCTTGTACATATTGGGGATCATAAGAAGAAGACCCTGCGAAGCTGTGTAGGTTGTTGTGAGAGCACCTGCTGCGAGAGAACCGTGAACGGTACCTGCCGCACCTGCCTCGGACTGCATTTCCATAACTTTTACTTCTTCGCCCATTATGTTCTTAAGACCTGTTGCAGACCAAGAGTCTGTCAGCTCTGCCATAACGGAAGAAGGAGTGATGGGGTAAATAGCTGCGACCTCAGTGAAAGCGTAGCTCACTGTAGCGGCGGCTGTATTACCGTCCATGGATTGCTTTTTTCTGATGAGATTTGCCATGAGAAATTTTCCTCCTGTTTATGTAAAAAATTTTATTTTTCCAAGTACATATTATAACACCTTTCTTTCGATTTGTAAACAGCATTTCGAGATTTTTTTTGCTTTTCTTAATTTTTTTAATGGAAAAACAACCAAATGATGTTTTCCTGCTTTTTTTTGTATATTTTTTGCAAAAAAAATTGTCAAAAACCAAAGATGAAATAATTATTATGGAAGAATTTCGCAAAAATTTTTTTCAGAAGATCACGCTTGTTTGCGAAAAGACGGCTGAAAATACCCCCTCAAGCTTTCGCCACCAACGCCTGTCCCGATGCATTTCCTAAAGCCTTATTTCCTATAGATTCGGCTTATTTTTACGGGCAAAATTTCTTTCTTGACAAATCGTTTTTTTTATTGTATAATATAGAGAGCAGACAGGAGTGTCGCAGAAATCCCTTTTTCTGCGACACTTTATGGCTTTTAAGGAGTTGATAAAATGAGCAAGGTAACTGAAACCTTCGGAACGATGGTCTTTAACGAGACCGTCATGCATAAAATGCTTCCGAGAGAAATGTATAAAAAAATGCAGGCCACCCTCAAAAAAGGCAAAAGGCTTGATATTGAGACCGCAAACGTCATTGCAAACGCAATGAAAGATTGGGCTATCGAGCGAGGTGCAACACATTTTACGCATTGGTTCCAGCCGATGACGGGTGTTACTGCAGAAAAGCACGACAGCTTTATCGAGCCTGTAGCAGACGGCAAGATAATTATGGAATTTACCGGCAAGGAGCTTGTAAGCGGTGAGTCGGATGCCTCCTCTTTTCCCTCTGGCGGCCTCAGAGCAACCTTTGAGGCGAGAGGCTATACCGCTTGGGACCCCACCTCCTTTGCTTTCATCAAGGATAATACTCTTTATATTCCCACCGCATTCTGCTCCTTTGGCGGCGAAGCTCTTGACGGAAAAACACCCCTTCTTCGCTCGATGGAAGCACTGAACCGAGAGACTCTCCGCGTTCTCCGTCTCTTCGGAAACAAGGATGTTAATGCAGTTAGAGCAACTGTGGGCGCAGAGCAGGAATATTTCCTCATTGATGCTGAGGCATTTGAGCATCGCCCCGACCTTATCTATACAGGCAGGACTCTTTTCGGCGCAAAACCACCCAAGGGACAGGAGCTTGACGACCATTATTTCGGAATAATCAAGCCGAAAGTCAAGGAATTTATGGCAGAGCTTGACGAGGAGCTTTGGAAGGTGGGAGTTCTTGCAAAAACAGAGCATAACGAGGGCGCACCCTGCCAGCACGAGCTTGCTCCCATCTTTGCCACAACGAATATCGCAACAGACCACAATCAGCTCACAATGGAGCTTATGCAGAAGATAGCGAAAAAGCACGGCATGGTATGCCTGCTTCACGAAAAACCATTTAAATGGGTTGCGGGAAGCGGTAAGCATAATAACTGGTCTCTCTCTACCGATACAGGCGCAAATCTTCTTGAGCCAGGGGACACGCCGTTCGAAAACGCACAGTTTTTGCTTTTCCTTACGGCAGTAATCAAGGCTGTTGACGATTATCAGGAGCTTCTCAGGATCTCCGTTGCTTCTGCAGGCAATGACCACCGCCTCGGCGCATCTGAAGCACCGCCTGCAGTCGTTTCCATGTTTCTCGGAGACGAGATAACGGCGGTTCTTGAAGCCATCGAGAATGAAAGCACCGCAAGCGCAAAGGACAAGGAAATGATGAAGATCGGGGTTCATGTTCTTCCCAAATTCCCAAAGGCTTCATCGGATAGAAACAGGACATCTCCATTTGCCTTCACGGGAAACAAATTTGAATTCAGAATGCTTGGTGCTTCTGCCTCGATTGCAGATGCAAATATCGTTCTCAATACCGCTGTTGCAGAGGTTCTCAGCAAATTTGCCGACGAGCTTGAGGGTGCTGCCGACTTCAGCTCCGCTCTGCACGAGCTTATCCGTCGCACCGTTATCGAGCATAAGAGAATACTCTTCAACGGTAACGGCTATGACGATTCATGGTTAGCCGAGGCAGAAAAGAGAGGACTCTCCAATCTTCGCACCACTCCCGATGCTCTTTCGCACTATCTCGATGAGAAAAATATTGCTCTCTTTACGAGCAAAAAGGTGTTCAGCGAGTCCGAGCTTCGTGCACGCTATGAGATACACCTTGAAAGATATGCAAAAGTTCTTAATATCGAGGCTAGAACTATGGTGGGCATGGTACGCACAGCAATTTTGCCGGCAACATCGAAATATATCCGCGAGCTTTCCGAGACAGCACTTGCCACAAAGAGCTTTCTCTCCGAGAGCGACCTCAGCTTTGAGGAGGAAACTGTTTCATCTCTTACCGAGCTTTCTTCAAAAGCATACGCATTCGTTAAGATGCTTGAGGGGGCAAATGATGAGGCCAAAGCCCTTTCCTGCTCAAAAGAAAAAGCAGAGGCATATAGAGACAGCGTTCTTCCCATAATGGAAGAGCTGAGATATACGGTTGATTCCATAGAAAAGCTCATTCCGGCGGAAATCTGGCCTTATCCCACATACGGAAATATCCTCTTTGGTCTAAAAAATTAAGAAAAATTGGCTGAGCCGATTGATTTTCGGCTCAGCCAATATGTTTTTCATCATTTTTTTAACGCCTGAGCTTATTTTCATAATTTTTTATGATTCAGACCGTATTTTGGGGCATCGGGCTACTCTTTTATGATAAAATATATTAAAATCTATTGACTTATTGACAAAATCGGTGTAAAATATAATAGGGTATAGTGTTTTTTTATGTGCTATGCCCCTTAATCGGATTGAAAAAATAAAATTAAGGAGGTGCATTATGGTAAAGTTTTTGATCCCGATAATCTGTGCAGTCGCGTCTCTCTTTATCGGTCTTCTTCTCGGATCTCTCCTTCGCAAAAAGCTTGCCGAGGGTATGATCGGCTCTGCAGAAAAAGAAGCAAAGCGTATCGTTGAAGACAGCAAAAAAGAAGCGGATGAGATAAAAAAGTCAGCCGAATCGAGAAAGAAAGAGGTTCTTATCGAGGCTAAGGAAGAGATCCTTCAAAGCCGAAACGAGGCCGAGCGCGAAATTAAGGAAAGACGCAAGGAAATTTCAAACACCGAGCGCCGTCTCTCCCAGAAAGAGGACAACCTTGACAAAAAAACCGAGGCTCTTGAACGAAAGAACGAGCTTCTCGACAAGAAGATCAAGGAAAACGAGGCGGAAAAGGAAAAGATAAGCGAGCTTTTCAGCATTCAGCTGAAGAGACTTGAAGAAGTCTCCGGCTATACAGCCGAACAAGCAAAGACCGAGCTTATCGAGCGTGTTGAAGCCGAGATAAAAGATGAACTTGCAAAGAAGATGATCGAACTTGAAGACCAATTCAAGGAAGAGTCGGATGCAAAGGCAAGAAATATCCTTTCACTCGCTATCCAGAGATATGCGGCAGATCATGTTGCCGAGGCTACCATTTCCGTTGTGGCATTGCCCAATGAAGAAATGAAGGGTAGGATCATCGGCAGAGAGGGAAGAAATATCCAGAAGCTTGAAACGCTTACGGGAGTTGAGCTGATCATCGACGATACCCCCGAAGCCATCACTCTTTCGGGATTTGACCCCGTCAGACGAGAGATCGCAAGGCTTGCTCTTGAAAAACTCATCTCGGACGGAAGAATCCATCCCGCAAGAATTGAGGAAACAGTTGAAAAAGCCAGAAAAGAAGTTGAAGCTACCGTCAAGCAGGCAGGAGAGAGAGCGGTGTTTGACGTTGGAGTACACGGCATAAACCCCGAACTTATCAGACTTCTTGGAAGACTTCGTTACAGAACCAGCTACGGACAGAACGTGCTTCAACATTCAATTGAGGTTGCGTTTATATCCGGAATCATCGCCGACGAGCTTGGAGTTGACAGCACGCTCGCAAGACGCGCAGGTCTTCTTCACGATATTGGCAAAGCGTTCCCACATGATGTTGAGGGATCTCATGTACAGATCGGAGTTGAGGCGGCTCGCAAACACAAGGAAAACAAGGACGTTATTCATGCAATCGAAGCTCACCACAATGATGTTGAGCCTCAAACGATCGTGGCAATTATAGTTCAGGCAGCGGACGCAATCAGTGCTGCAAGACCGGGAGCTCGCCGAGAGGATCTCGAAAACTATATCAAGCGTCTCCAGAAACTTGAGGAGATCGCAACAAGCTTTGAAGGAATCGACAAAGCGTTTGCGATTCAGGCAGGCAGGGAGATCCGCGTAATGGTCAAGCCCGAGGAGGTAAACGACGAGGGTATGAAGATTATTGCACATGATATTGCAGTTAAGATCAAGAACGAGGTCAAATACCCCGGACAGATCAAGATCAATCTTATAAGGGAAAGCAGAGCGGTCGATTACGCAAAGTAAGCACCGTGCTTTACCACTCATAAACACTTAATGTGTTATATACATATATTTACATAAAACCACGAAAGTAAATAAATAAGCACTAAGTGCTGTGTATTATAAAAATGAGTAAAGTGGGGCTGAGTCAAAAAATTGACTCAGCCCCTTTAATATTTTTCAAATGCAAGGTTTTTTGCGTGAATAGTCAAGAGGTCATTTAATTAAAAATCACAAAAATTTCAAACATAGGGTTTGTCAAGGGAAGATTTAGGGGGACAAGGGAGTTGTGGTTGGGGGTATTGGGGTTTGTTGATTGTTTGAGGAGGTTTGTTAATTATTATGCGCTCATGGTGCGAGGCACTTAGGTTTTTCTGAGGGGGAATAAGGGAGTTGTGCTTGGGGGTATTGTGG
>JAZUPD010000056.1:0-2476 GCA_045604985.1 Eubacteriales bacterium | reverse complement strand
AAGGTAACCGTAATCGCATCCACCGCCAGCCCGTACAAGTTCACCAGAAGCGTTATGGGCGCTATCGATGCAAAGTACGAGGATTGGTCCGACTTTGACTTGGTGGACGAACTGTCCCGTATCGCAAAGGTTAAGGTTCCGAATGCCATTGAAGAGATTCGTACCGCTCCGGTGCTTCACGACACCGTATGCGAGACCGAGAAGATGCAGGCAGAAGTAGAGAAGTTCCTGGGACTGTAAAATAGAAAAGAGAAAAGATATATGCGCCAAAGGCTTGAAGGGGTCTTTGGCGTATTTTTTTGGTCTTACGAAAAACGACTTGCTTTTTAAAAATGTGCATGCTATAATTTACACAAAGCATATTTTCTTTTGTTCCGAAGCAGAGAGAGGAGACTCTGCGTTCTGAAATCATTCTTTGACGGTGCTGTTGTGTTCGCAAGCGGCATGCCGTATCTTTGGAAAATTCATGCTTTTGATTCACATGGCAAAGCAGGAGTTTTCTAAAGGGGAGAGACTCCTGGTATTTACACGGGAGGGTATATGACAGAAGAGAAGGAAGAAAAGAAGCTGTTGCAGTGGCATGCGGCTTTTTTTGCCGACATCCAAATTGAGTTGGCGGAGGAAGCACAGTACCTGGAGTTTGAGAACGAGCACATGCTCAGTACAAAACCCATGCAACTGGATGTCCTGATTATCAAAAAGGTATTGATGATTTTTTCAAGGTGTATGGGTATGCCTGCTTTTACAAGGCGGACACACGGAGGGTCAACGAAGTAAAAGCAGACGAGGTAACGATTACCTTTGTGTGTCTCGGATATCCGAGAGAAATGTGTAATTACTTGGAACAGACACTGCATCGAAGTATCACGGTAGCCGGAGAGGGGATTTATTACATATCGGACCCGGTGTTTTCGATACAGTTGCTTGTGCAGAAGCGGCTCTCCGAGGAGGAAAACTTCTGGTTAAAGAATCTGACGAATGATTTAAAGGAGAAGCAAAGAGCGGAACGGTTGTTGGTGGAGTATAAGGAGCACCAGTCGGATGTATTATATCAGTCTGTGATGAATATCATCATAGATGCAAACGAAGAAAGGTTTCAGGTGGATGATATGTGTGAAGCGTTAGAACGAATTGTAGAATATCATAGACAGCGGGATAGAGAAGAGGGAGGACGTCTTCAATTGGTCGATTTGATTCAGAAAAAGCTCGTGAAAGGAAAATCTCTCGAATTGATTGCGGATGAATTGGAAGAGACGGTAGAGTTTATTCGCCCTCTTTACGAGCAAGCACTACAAGAAATGAGTGAGACGAGCCTTCTGTAAAAAGAATATTACATCAAAGCGTCAAGGTATCGAAATGTGCCTTGGCGCTTTTGTCTGCACGAAAAAAGTCCAAATATGACAAACGCGTGACATAAATTTGACACAAACAAATTGCATTATAGTACTGAGCGAATGTACAAGGTATGCCTTGACGGCATCTTGGGAACCGCGTGTCACATCCTAAATTAGATATTGCGATATCTGAGACACACGCCGTCAGCGCTACATAACTACATTTGCAATAACCAAACTAATTCCGATACAAGATATAGCAGGAACGAGGGAGGGGCAAAAGTGCTTGATTTGTTCAAAATATGGACGAAAGTACTTGACCTTTGAAGCGTTTGTTGTTATAATCATCTTGTTATTGGAACGGTTATGTCCTCGAGACAGAAGATGTGCGATTTCGAACTAGTAGCCAGGGAGATTTCAAACGACTTTTTTACCGGGACATAACACCATATTATTTAAGGAGGAAGATAAAAGATGAGAAGTTTCTCTAAGAAGCTTGCTTTTGTTTTAGCAGCAGCAATGGTTGTTACCGCATTTGCTCCGGCTGCTAAGGCTGAGGCTGCTAAGGAAATGGCCATCAACAAGTCCAGTCAGATTCTCTACGTTAACGAGGGAATCAATCACAAGGGCGGTGAAGTGGCTGCGCCGGGCAAGGGTAATGTATCCGTTTACGATTTTAGCGTAAAGAATAAGCCGGCTGACTGGAAGACTGCACTCAAGTTTGAGTGGAGCTCCAAGGACGAAGATATTGTATCTGTTGCAAAGGGTGGTGTTGCTACTGCTGTTGGCGTAGGTAAGACCACTGTATACTGTAAGGTTACTGAGAAGGCTACCGGTGAAGTAACCACCTTAAAGACCAAGGTTACCGTTAAGGCTAACGCATACGATGTAGAGATCACCAACGCTGATAAGTGGGATGGTGCTACCGTAGAAGTTAACGGCGTAGTAGATCTTAACAGAGCTATGTACGACGAAGATGGTAACAAGACCACCAAGAGAGGTACTTTAGTAACCGACTACACGAAGTGGGTTGCTGAGCCGGCTGCAGGTGTTGAAATCGATCAGAAGACCGGTAAGTTCACCTTCACCGAGGCTGCTGTTGCTGGTGAGTATAAGCTTTCCTGCTACACTTATCAGTCCAG
>JAZUPD010000055.1:0-11589 GCA_045604985.1 Eubacteriales bacterium | reverse complement strand
GGAGAGGATACGGCTATGCATAAAATAAGCGGAAGAATTGACTATGCTATTGAAATTTATAATCTAATCGTTAAAAATGGAGTAACGCCCTGTACGCTTTCTTATGTTATTGAGGATCTGACGTATACAGTCAAATAAAATAGTCAAGAGAAATAAAAAAGCTCTTTACATTTTTAAGTTTTTGATGTATAATATTTCTATAAAATCCCAACAGATCGGAGAACTGTAAAATGAAATGTCCATATTGTGCGTTTGCTGATAGCAAGGTAATAGATTCAAGACCCATAAATGAAGGAACAAGCATTCGCCGTCGCCGTGAATGTCCCGAATGCCAGAGGAGATTTACTACATTTGAGGTGATTGAATCTGTGCAGATAGTAGTAATAAAGAAGGATGGCTCAAAGGAGCTTTTTGATAAGAACAAGTTGCTCATGGGGCTTATGAAGGCTTGTCAAAAGCGTTCTGTAAATGCGGGAGACATTGCCGACGAGATCGAGGGTGAGCTTCAGAATTCTCTTTGCCAAGAGATATCCTCGATTGAGCTTGGCGAAATGGCTATGAGGAAGCTAAAGATGCGAGATCATGTTGCATATGTGCGCTTTGCCTCTGTTTACAGAGAATTTAAGGATCTTGACACCTTCCTTAACGAGCTGAAGGAATTAAAAAATTCAGAGGATTAAAAAATCTGCATATCCCACTCATGTAGGGGATATGCAGATTTTTTTAAACGCCAAGCATCATAGAAGCGAAAGCAAAATATATAAGAAGCGAAAGTGCGTCGACGATCGTTGTAATAAGGGGGCTTGCCATAACGGCTGGGTCAAAACCAAATCGTTTAGCAAATATGGGCAGCGAAGCGCCGATGATCTTCGCAAGGATGACTATAACGAACAGGGCAAGTGAAACTACAAGTGCTGAGATAATATCGACTTCATTTCTGAAGACAAGATTATCTATGATAAGTATTTTCACAAAATTACAAGCTGCGAGGATAGCTCCGCAGAGCAGGGAAATTTGAAGTTCCTTCCATATGACTCTTAAAATATCTCCCATCCTGATCTCATCAAGGGCAAGACCGCGGATAACGGTTACGGAGGACTGCCCGCCCGAATTACCGCCGGTACCCATAAGCATCGGAATAAATGAGATAAGTACGGGGAAAGCGGATAAAGCACTTTCAAAGCCTGATATTATCTGTCCCGTGAAGGTTGAGGACACCATGAGAAGAAGAAGCCAAGGAAATCTGGTCTTAAACGTCTCAAAAACTCCAGTTTTCAGATACGGTTTAGCGGTAGGGGTGATAGCACCCATCATTTCGATGTCCTCTGTTGCCGCATCCTCGATAACGTCTATAGCATCATCGACCGTAACGATGCCCACAAGCCTCTGCTCTCGGTCAACGACAGGCAAAGCAAAAAGGTCATATTTTGAAATGAGCATTGCGACCGTTTCCTTTTTGTCGTGAGTACCCACAAAGGCAAAATCGGTGTCCATAACATCCTCAATAAGGGTTGAGTCGGGGGCAAAAAGCAGTTCTTCAAGCTTAATGGTGCCTTGAAGAATCCTCTTATTATCGGTTACATATGCAACATATACAGTTTCTTTGTCGATACCTGTTTTTCTGATGTGAGCAATGGATTCTCCGACCGTCATGGTTCTTCTCAGATCAAAAAATTCTGCCGTCATGATGCTTCCTGCGCTGTCCTCGGGATAACTGAGAAATTTATTGATAAGTGCTCTTGTTTCGGGCTTTGCTACCTGAAGTATTCGCTTGACCATGTTTGCAGGCAGCTCCTCGAGCATATCAACGGCGTCATCGACATAAAGCTCCTCGATCATGGAAGCTATTTCCGAATCCTTCGCTACCGAGATGATGCGTTCCTGAACGTCGCTTTCAAGCTCTGCGAAAATGTCAGCTGAAATATCCTTTTTGAACATACGGAATACCGAAAGCTGCCTCTCCTCGGGCAATGAAGCGATGAATTCGGCAATGTCGATAGGCTCGGTTTCGTCTATGGCCCGCATAAATTCGGTATAATTTTTGTTTTCGAGAATGGTGTAGAGATCCTTAAGCTTTGCCATTGGTGAAACCTCCTGTTTTTAGATTTATTATGCCATGTTTTTGCATGAAAATTGCGGCTGATAAAAATACAGCCGCAATAACTTATTTATTCTGAAAGCCATTTTTCGGCGTTGGCCTTTGACATTCTTTTGATGTCTTCCTTTTTATATGGAGATTCCTCGCCGCCGTTGAGATAGAGAAAATAGTTTCCGCTCTCGGTCTGATAGAGAGCTTCTTCGTATCCTGTGGGATCACCGAAAACCCCAACCGACTTTCTTTTTATAAGAGTTGCGTTGTCTGTGTCGTAAACTTTACCGCATATAGTTTTTAGCATAAAAATAACCTCCTTTGTTATATCATTGTTATTTTATCACAGAAAGACTCATCTGTCAAGCGAAAAAAGTCGTCAAAAAAGAAAAAACTTGTATAAAACAAAAAAAATTTTCAAAAACCCTTGCATTTTAGAAAAAAGTGTGCTATAATATGGCGTATTGTGTGAATATCAGTAAAGTGAGGTGTAAAAAATGAAGGAAGGAATTCATCCTGAATACAAAGAAGTAGTGATCAAGTGTGCATGCGGTGAAACCGTTGTCACCAAGTCCACTAAGGGCGAAGATATCAAGGTTGAAGTTTGCTCCAAGTGCCATCCCTTCTTTACCGGTAAGCAGAAATTCGTTGATGCGGGCGGTAGAGTTGATAAGTTCAAGAAGAGACTTCAGGCCAGCGCAAAATAAGCAAAACTTCGCAGTAGCGGGCAGGAGTGCGTTTGCACATCCTGCCCTTATTGTTTTTTCCGAAAGGACGTGAATTTATGCCACAGAATCATAATGAAAAAAAACTTGATGACAAAGCTATACTCGTTGCGCTCCAAAGTCGCGGGCTTGATGCTGAGGATGTTGAGAGGAGCCTTGATGAGTTGGAAAGGCTTCTTGAGACTGCGGGCGGTGAGGTCTTTGCAAGAGTTGTTCAAGCAAAGGAAACTCCCGATATAAGAACGGTTGTGGGAAGCGGAAAGGTGCAGGAGATAGGCGAGCTTTGCAAAAATAACGATATTGAACTCGTTATTTTCGATTGTGAGCTTTCACCCTCACAGATAAGAAATTTAGAGGACGGTACCGGAGTTCGTGTTATAGACCGAAGCATGCTGATTCTCGATATATTTGCCCTGCATGCTCTTACGGGCGAGGGTAAGCTTCAGGTTGAGCTTGCACAGCTCAAATACACTGCCCCGAGACTTATCGGTAAGGGGCTTGAACTATCCCGTCTCGGAGGCGGTATCGGCACGAGAGGTCCGGGCGAGAGCAAGCTGGAGAGTGACAGAAGACATATGAAGCGGAGAATTGTTGCCCTTGAAGAGGAGCTCAGAGAGCTTGATAAAAACCGCAGTACCATGCGTGCGGCAAGAGATAGGAGCGGGATTGCAAAGGTTGCTATCGTGGGCTATACCAATGCGGGAAAATCCACCCTTCTAAATAGACTCACTGATGCGGGTATACTTGCAGAGGACAAGCTTTTTGCGACACTTGACCCTACCACGAGAAAATTTGAGCTTCCATGTGGCGAAAGTGTTCTTCTCACCGACACAGTAGGTTTTATCAGAAAACTTCCGCATCATCTTGTAAAGGCTTTCAAATCTACTCTTGACGAGGCCGTTTATGCGGATATACTGCTCATTCTCATAGATGCATCGGATGAAGAATGTGAAGAGGAGCTGGCGGTTACGGATAAGCTTCTGACAGAACTTGGTGCTGTTGGGAAACCAACTCTTTATGTTTTCAACAAGTGCGATAAGGCAGATGCGCTTCCGACGCTGTCAAAGGGTGAGAGAGAAAATATCTTTTATATTTCCGCAAAAACGGGCGAGGGCGTTGACGTTATGATAAATCGTCTTGAAGAACTCGTTCAGGCGGGGAAAAAGAGACTTGTTTTCACCATTCCAAATTCCGAACAGGGCGTGCTTAATATTCTTTATAAAAATGCATCGGTTGAGGACGTTGAATACGGAATTGAGAATGTAAAGGTGGTTGCGGTCGTTGACGCCAAGATAAGAGGACAGCTTGGGAAATATCTGGCAGAGGGAGACAGGATAAAAAAAGAGAGCGAGGCTGACTGGTAATGGCAGAATTTTATACTACCATAGAAAGGGAAGCCATAGCAGAATTTGAGGAAAAAAAGTCGATTTTCATTGGCCATGCAATGCCCGTTAAGACTGAGGAGGAGGCTGCAAAATTCGTTAAGGAGCTTAAAAACAAATACAGAGACGCAACTCACAATGTTTTTGCATATGTTCTCGGAGACGGAATCGTTCAGAGATATTCTGACGACGGAGAGCCACAGGGAACTGCGGGAATGCCCGTTCTTGACGTTATACGCAAATCGGGATGCACCGATACTGCCATCGTTGTAACAAGATATTTCGGCGGAACGCTTCTTGGTGCGGGAGGACTTGTCAGAGCATATTCCCATGCGGCAAAACTTGCACTTGACAAGGCGAATGTTATCACTTATGAGAAATATGCTGTTTTGAAGCTTGTCTGCAGCTATTCGGATTACGGAAAATATCTTGCTGAGACCGAAAAATTCGGGCTTATAAATGACGGAGTTGACTTTGCGGAGAATGTTTGTATGAATCTTGCCGTCAAAAGCTCCCGACTTTCCGATTTTGAAAAGCTGATAAACGAAGCAAGCAACGGAAGGCTTACCCCTGAAAAGGTTGCAGAGCGATTTGATTACAGGTGAAAAAGTTCCGAAATTTTCAGGCTTCTCTCATTTCTGTTAATGAAGACAAACTGATTTATCGTAACTTTCCGACAAATCATTATTTTTAAATTTTGCAAAGAAAAAGCAGGTGACACCTGCTTTTTTTATTTAAGGATTTTGGCAAGAAACTTACCCGTATAGGAATTTTTGCATTTTGCGATCTCCTCGGGGGTTCCTTCCGCAACGATAGTACCGCCTCCGCTTCCGCCCTCGGGACCAAGGTCGATTATATGGTCTGCGGTCTTGATAACGTCTAGATTATGCTCGATAACGAGAATTGAATTTCCTGCATCGCAAAGTCTTTGCAAAACCTCGATAAGTCTTGCAACATCTGCGCTGTGAAGACCCGTCGTGGGTTCGTCAAGGATATACATGGTCTTGCCCGTTGAGCGTTTTGAAAGCTCCGTTGCAAGCTTGACCCTCTGGGCTTCGCCTCCCGAAAGCGTTGTTGAGGACTGACCGATTTTTATATATCCGAGTCCAACGTCATCAAGTGTTTTAAGGCGGTTTGCTATCTTGGGAATTCCGTCAAAGAAGCTGACCCCCTCTTCAACCGTCATATCAAGAACATCGTAGATATTTTTGCCCTTGTATTTTACCTCTAGTGTGTCGCGGTTGTAGCGTTTTCCGTGGCAGACATCGCATTTTACATAAACATCCGGCAAAAAGTGCATTTCGATCTTCCTAACTCCGTCGCCCTCGCAGGCTTCGCATCGTCCCCCCTTGGTATTGAAGGAAAATCTTCCCGGACCGTAGCCCTTTGCCTTTGCATCAGCAGTTTTTGCAAAAAGGTCGCGGATGTCGCCGAAAAGTCCCGTATATGTTGCGGGATTTGAACGAGGTGTTCTTCCAATAGGGCTTTGGTCGATGGTAATTACTTTGTCAAGATTTTCAATGCCCTTAATTGTCAGGTGTTTTCCGGGAAAAGTTATAGCACGGTTCAGCTTCTTTGCGAGAACGGGGGCGATTATGCCGTTGACAAGTGATGATTTTCCCGAGCCTGAAACTCCCGTTATGCAGACGAAACTGCCGAGCGGTATTGTGGCATTGATTTTCTTCAGATTATGTTCCTGTGCCTCAATAACAGAAAGGAATTTTCCGTTTCCGCTTCTGCGAGTATTTGGAACGGGTATCTTTTTTCTTCCCGAAAGGTATGCACCGGTTTCTGACGACTTATTCTTCATTATCTCCTCGGGAGTTCCGCAGGCAACGAGGTTTCCGCCGTGGATTCCCGCACCCGGCCCTATGTCGACGATATAATCTGAGGATAGCATGGTTTCCTCATCATGCTCAACAACGAGAACGCTGTTTCCGAGATCGCGGAGTTTTTTAAGTGTGCCGATGAGCTTTTCGTTATCTCTCTGATGGAGACCGATGCTTGGCTCGTCGAGGATATATAGCACTCCCACAAGCGAAGATCCTATCTGTGTTGCAAGTCTTATTCTTTGCGCCTCTCCGCCCGAAAGTGTACCTGCTTTTCTTGTAAGGGTGAGATAGTCGAGTCCCACGCTCACAAGAAATCCCAGCCTTGCTTTTATTTCCTTTACTATTTCTCTTGCGATAGTCATTTCAGTTTCTGAGAGCTGAAGGCCGTTTATAAAATCAAGAGCTTCGGAAATGGAAAGAGAGCAAAATTCATGTATGTTTTTGCCACTCACCGTTACTGAAAGTATGGTTGGAGAAAGTCTTGCACCGCCGCATTTTGGGCAGGGGGTCTGATCTATGAATTCGTTATAATAATCGTTGCCGTACATGGTCATTCGGCTCTCGATCATCTTTATAAGCCCCTCGAAAACTACCGATTGTTTATGCTTCTCGCCGCCAAAATAGCGAGTTATGTCGTATTTTTCGAGTCCCGTTCCGTAGAGAAGTGCATCCATCTGCTCCTTTGTGAAATCCTTTAAAGGCGTTTTCATATTGAAGCCCATTTTTTTGCCCACGGAGGAGAAAAGAGGACCGTTCCAGCTTTCTTCCTCGAGAGATTTGAATCCGTTGACAGCAATTCCACCCTCGGAAAGCGAAAGACTTTTATCGGGCATCATTTTTTCAACTGAAAGGATATTTTGCTCGCCAAGTCCTGAGCAGGCGGGACAAGCTCCTTGGGGATTATTGAATGAGAACATTCTTGGCTCAAGCTCACCAAAGGAAATTCCATGCTCCTCGCAGGCATAATTCTGCGAAAATTCAAGGTCTTCTTCGTTTTCTCCATTGCGAGGAACTGTGTGTATCAGCAGATGTCCGCCTGCCAGAGCCAAGGCGTTTTCAACGGAATCACCCAGACGGGATCTTATATCTGCTCGCATGACGAGGCGGTCGATGACGACCTCTATGCTGTGCTTGATGTTTTTATCAAGTGCGATCTCCTCGGATAGTTCGTACATATTTCCATCAACACGCACACGGACATATCCGCTCTTTTTGGCGGACTCAAAAACCTTTTCGTGCCTACCCTTTTTGGCTCTGATGATGGGTGCCATAACCATAAATCTCGTTCCCTCGGGGAGTGCCATTATTCTGTCGATTGTGTGGTCGGTGGTCTGCTGTCTTATCTCCTTGCCGCAAACGGGACAATGAGGAATACCTATTCTCGCATACAGCAGACGGAGATAGTCGTATATTTCGGTAACTGTACCCACAGTTGAGCGAGGATTTTTCGAGGTTGTTTTCTGGTCGATGGAAATAGCGGGTGAAAGCCCCTCGATGCTGTCAACATCGGGCTTATCAAGCTGACCGAGAAACATTCTCGCATATGATGAGAGGGATTCCACAAAGCGTCTGTGTCCCTCGGCATAGATGGTATCGAAGGCAAGGGAAGATTTTCCGGATCCGGAAAGCCCCGTGATTATAACGAGCTTATCACGGGGGATCGTAACGTCGATATTTTTCAGATTGTGCATTCTTGCACCCTTGATTATAAGTTCACTTTTCATTTTCAATCCCTTAATTTTTTTATCCGATCACGAAGGAAAGCTGCTTGCTCAAATTCAAGTCGCTTTGCGGCATCCTTCATTTCCTTTGTGAGCTTTTCTATGAGAGCATCCTTTTCCTTTCTCGTAAGCTTCTTTGTAGAAGAAGGTGCGCCTTTTTTGCTGCTCTTTTCGTTTTTATCATCCTTAAATCCGATGTCTATAAGATCACGGATTCCTTTTTTTATGGTATGAGGAATTATACCGTGTTCCTCGTTGTATTTTTTCTGAATATCTCGGCGGCGGGTGGTCTCGTCGATAGCCCTTTGCATAGAACCCGTGATGGTGTCGGCATAGAGAATGACCTTTCCATGCTCGTTTCTTGCGGCGCGTCCGAAGGTCTGAATGAGAGAGGTCTCGGAGCGCAGAAGTCCTTCCTTATCTGCATCGAGAATAGCGACGAGAGACACCTCCGGAATGTCAAGACCCTCTCGGAGAAGGTTGATTCCTACAAGCACATCGAAAACCCCTAGACGCAGATCCCTTATTATCTCTATTCGCTCCATTGTGTCAACGTTAAAGTGGATATATTTTACTTTAAGTCCGTTTTTTGAAAAATAGTCTGTAAGATCCTCTGCCATCTTTTTCGTTAGGGTGGTTACAAGCACTCGCTCTCCCATTTCGGCTCTTATTCTTATTTCACCCATAAGATCATCCACCTGCCCCTCGATTGGGCGGATGTCAATCTCAGGGTCGATAAGACCTGTTGGTCTGATTATCTGTTCAACGGTCTGAAGAGAATGTTCCTTTTCATACTGAGCAGGGGTTGCGCTGATAAATACCGATTGACCTATCTTATCTTCAAATTCATCAAAGGTCAGCGGTCTGTTGTCAAAGGCGGAGGGTAAACGGAAGCCGTATTCCACGAGATTTTTCTTTCTTGCACCGTCTCCGCCGCTCATTGCTCTTACTTGTGGAAGAGTCATGTGTGATTCGTCCACAAAGAGCAGAAAATCCTTAGGAAAATAGTCAAGAAGAGTATATGGAGTTGAGCCGGGGGCTCTGCCCGAAAGCACTCTCGAATAATTTTCAACTCCCGAGCAAAAGCCTATCTCGCGGAGCATTTCAAGGTCATATTTCACCCTTTCTTCAATTCTCTGTGCTTCAAGGAGCTTGCCGCAGGACTCAAAATAAGCTTTGCGCTCAATCATTTCATCCTCGATTGCTTTAAGCGCCGCTTCTCGCTTGTCATCCGAAACAGCGTAATGGGTTGCGGGAAAGATAGCCGCATAATTCAGATGCCTTATAAGTTCTCCCGTTACAATGTTTATCTCGGAAACTCGGTCTATCTCGTCGTCAAAAAATTCAACTCGCAGTGCCTTTTCACCCGAGTTTGCGGGGAAGACCTCAACGCAATCGCCGCGAACTCTGAATTTGTCTCTGACAAAATTGATATCATTTCTATCGTAGCTGATGGCGATAAGCTCGCGGATAAAAGTGTCTCTATCTTTTTTCATACCGGGTCGAACGGCAAGGGTCAACTTTTTGTATTCCTCGGGGTCGCCAAGGCTATATATACAGGATACGCTGGCAACGATGATAACATCCCTTCTCTCGAAAAGGGAAGAGGTTGCGCTGTGGCGAAGCATGTCTATCTCGTCATTTACCATTGCGTCCTTTTCGATATAGATGTCCTTGCCGGGGATATATGCTTCTGGCTGGTAGTAATCGTAATAGGAAACAAAATATTCAACGGCATTTTCCGGAAAAAAATCGCGAAATTCGGAGCAGAGCTGTGCCGCAAGGGTCTTATTATGGGCAAGGACGAGGGTTGGACGGTTGACCTTTTCGATAACGTTTGCCATGGTAAATGTTTTTCCCGAGCCTGTAACGCCCAGAAGAGTTTGATTTTTTAGACCGGAATTTATGCCTTTTACAAGAGCTTCGATTGCCTCGGGCTGATCACCTGTGGGCTTAAAATCCGAAACCAGTTTGAATCTATCCATCTCCGTCCTCCCATATAAAAATCCTTTTTATATGATACACCAAAAAGGCTCTTTTGTCAATAGATTTAATTCCGAAAGAAGAAAAAACAATGGTAGAAATTTTTAGACGAAATGGTATTTGTGCCAAAAATGGATCATAAATGAAAACGCAATGTTTTTAAATTATTTCACAAGAAAAAATCAATAACAATGATGAGAGAAAGTGAGAAAATTTCGGAGAATCAGCAGTTGTCTGTTTCAAAATAATCATATTGTGATAAAAATTTCACATATTCTTTTTAAATTTATTGAAAAAAACGATTTACAAATGTCGTATTTTATGGTATAATTACTCTCAGCGTGGTATGATGCCTTTTTGTCACGCATATTTATGTCTTAAAATTTTTATCATAATAAAGGAGACTATCATGGAAAACAAGATTTTGGTAGAAACCTCTGCCAGACACATCCACCTGACAGATGCTCATGTTGAGGCTCTCTTTGGTGCAGGTCACACCCTCACAAAGAAAAAGGATCTCAGCCAGCCCGGTCAGTATGCTTGCGAGGAAAAGGTTGAAGTAGTAGGGGCTAAGGGTTCTCTCAAGATGAGCGTTCTCGGTCCTACAAGACCCGATTCTCAGGTTGAGCTTTCCTTCACAGATGCTCGTACACTTGGAGTAACTGCTCCCGTTCGAGAGAGCGGTGATATCGCAGGAACTCCCGGTATTCTTCTGAAGGGTCCCGCAGGTGAGGTTAGAATTGAAAACGGCGTTATCATTGCAAAGCGCCATATCCACATAACCCCTGAGGATGCAGCCTCTCTCGGTGTTGCCGATAAGGAGATCGTTAAGGTCAAGATCAACGGCACGGGCAGAGCAACTATCTTTGACGACGTTGTTATCCGAGTTAAGGACACATTTGCAACAGCTATGCATATCGACACAGACGAGTGTAATGCCGCAGCAGCATTCGGATTGGTTTACGGAGAGATAGTTAAGTGATAATCCTACTCGGATACATAGGAGCATAGAGATGAAAAAAATAAGGATACTTTTTCAGGGAGATAGCATAACGGATGCGGGTCGTGATAAGAGAAATTATTTCGACCTTGGATACGGCTATCCCAAATATACTGCGGAAAATATAAAAAAGGCTTATCCCGATGCTGAATTTGAATTTATCAATCTCGGAATTTCGGGTAACCGCACCGATCAGCTCTTCGACCGCCTTTATCCCGATGCGATTTCTCTTGAGCCTGACATCATTTCTATCCTCATCGGTGTAAATGATATTTGGCACAGATACGGGGATGGCAGGATAATGACAACCGACGAGCAGATGGAGCTTAATTATCGCACAATATTAAAAGAGCTACGCACAAAAACAAAGGCGAAGATAATGATACTCGTTCCGTTCGTCCTTGACTATGATGACGAGATGCGTCAGGCTATCCGTGCCGATATTCCTTCGATTCAGAGAATAGTCTACAAGCTTGCAGAGGAATTTGCAGATGTATGCGTACCTCTCGATAAGATTTTTGATGAGGCTTTGACCTCACAGCCCGAGCCGCTGTATTATTCAAATGACGGAGTACATCCAAATGCAAACGGTGCTGCCCTTATCGGCGAACACTATGCAAAATATGTCTCAACCATAATAGATGGGTTTATTAAGTAAGAAAAAATAATTTTTTTATATCAAAGGAGATTAAACATGAGCAATGTAAGTGAATGCCCTTACGCACAGAGCCTTGAGGTTCAGCATATGTGCACAGTTAAAAAGGGCTGCGATCACGGTCCTGCCCCTATCGCGGAGGAGGGCAAGTGGGTTCAGGCAAAGCAGATCACAGATATTCCTGCGTACACACACGGTGTGG
>JAZUPD010000054.1:0-8714 GCA_045604985.1 Eubacteriales bacterium | reverse complement strand
AGTATAATATATTCACAGGAATAATTATACTACATTTTTTATAAGATTTCAAGAGGAAAAGACAAATTATGAAAAGAACATCTGCTATAATTTGCGAATTTAACCCTTTTCACGCAGGCCATGCCCATCTTTTTGCAGAAGCAAGAAAGAGGGGGGCTGATAATATCGTTTGCATAATGAGCGGAAATTTCGTTCAGCGCGGTGAGATCGCCATAGCGGACAAATACTCAAGAGCCGAGGCGGCACTTCTCTCAGGTGCAGATATCGTACTTGAGCTTCCCATGCCCTTCTCGTCGGCAGGAGCGGAATATTTTGCACAAGCAGCGGTGGAAATTGCCGAAAGGCTTTCGGTGGTTGACGAGATTATCTTTGGAAGCGAATCGGGAGACATCGACGTTCTTTCCAAAATCGCCAAAAACCAACTTTCGGAAGAATTTTCCGAGGCTTTTCATTCTTTTTACAAGGGCGATGCCGGCTATGCCGCAGCCGCACAGCTTGTATATGAGTCGCTTTACAGCAAAAATGACGCTTTGGAGAGTCCTAATAATATCCTCGCCGTCGAATATATAAAGGCCCTTATGAAGCTCGGTTCAAAAATAAAGGCAGTAACGGTGAAAAGAGAGGACAATTTTCTCTCGGAGAGAGTTGAGGGGAAGTTCCCCTCGGCTTCAGCTCTGAGAAAAATGATCCTCGCAGGCGAAACTGAAAAAATCGCAGCTCATATGCCAAAGGAAGCATATGAGGCACTTTTGTCAGCAGAAAAAAGAGGTGGTTTTCCCACAGATATGGAGAAATACGGATTTTGTATTCTTTCGGCAATGAGACTTGCATCTCCCGAGTCTATCTCTGAATGCGAGGGGATAAGCGGAGGACTCGAAAACCGCATAGCAAGGACAGCCGCAAAGGCAAAAAACTATGAGGAGCTTCGGGAAAAGCTCTCGACTAAGAAATATACCGATGCAAGGCTTCGCCGAGTGCTTCTGTTTTCGGCACTGGGCATAAAAGGCGAGGATATGCGTCTTCATCCCTTTTGTACTCGTCTTCTTGCCGCAAGTGAGGAAGGAAGAAAGCTCCTTTCGGATATCAGAAAAAACGGAAGAATACCCGTTGTAACAAAAACCTCTGATAAAAAGGCTGTTATTGAAAAACTTTGCGGCAATGAACGCAGAAAGGCTGAAAGACTTTACAGCATCGAAAAAAAAGCCGAGGCACTTTTCACTCTCTGCACCTCCGAACCGAAGGAAGCCTCCTTTTATGAAAAAATGTCGCCTGTTGTCATAAAGTGAAAAAACAAGTTTAAAAATTATCGTTGACTTATAGAGGCAAATGAGGTATAATATAACAAATAACGTTTTTTGGGAGGAATATTATAATGGCTGAAAAGGTAATCGGAAAATACCTTGAATATAAGGGTAAGCCCCTTGTTCGTGAGGGCGACACAATTTGCTATGGAGATAAGGAGGCAGATAAGTGCTTTCTCATTCTCGAAATAATGTCCTATAAAAAGGTTGGAGAAAACGATGTACCCGATAAAGTGTTCATTCAGGTAGTCGATTCAAAGACACCCACAAAAATAATAAAGCAGGGCGATAAGAACGGGCTATATGATGCCTTTGGTCTCGGACTTGTCTGGCTTGATATGGCAAACAAATAAGAGGTTCAGATATGAAGCGGATCTTGATTGCACTGCTTGCGCTTTTGGTGCTTACCATCTCCTTTATTTCCTGCGAAAAAGTAAATGTTACTTCAAACGATACGGAAACTTCTTATGAGACCGAAAGCGAGAGCTTTCCCGAAAGTGAGTCCGAAAATATAACCACAGAGGCTGAAACAAATCCCGTTATCGTGTTTCCCGAACATATAAATCCACTAACGGGACTTGGCAGCAAAAAGGACCTTTACTCCACGAGACCTGTTGCCATCATGATAAACAATCTTTGGAGCGCTCTTCCCCAAGAGGGCATTGACGATTGCGACATCATGTATGAGTGTCTTGTTGAAGGCGGAATCACAAGGCTTATGGTTCTTAAATCCGATTATGAGGATCTTGAAAAAATAGGCTCTGTGCGTTCTTGCCGTCATTATTATCTCGATCTTGCACAGAATTATGACGCAATATACGTTCATGCAGGCGCAAGTGACCAGGGCTTTATAGAGATAAGCGAAAGAGGCATAAACAATCTTAATGGAGTTAATATGTATCTCCCCGGTATGTTCTTCCGTGACGAGGAAAGACTTAAGACTATGAGCTATGAGCATACCCTTATGACGACAGGCGAAGGAATAGTCAAAGGAATTACTCAAAAGAGATACAGAACCGAACTTAAGGATGAATTTAAAAATAAGGATGCCTTCAGTTTCACAGAATACGGCACTAAGCGTATTCTCGGCGGAGAAGAAGCAACCTCTGTTTTGCTTCCCTATTCAAAATATCAAACTGCAAGATTCGATTATGACAGAGAAACCGATGCCTACTACCGTTATCAGTTTGAGGATGTTCCTCATATTGACGGCACAAACGGCAAGCAGATAAGCTTTACGAACGTTCTTGTCCTCTTCTGCAATGTGGTCTCTCTCCACGATACCGCAGGACATCTCGATATAACGACGGAAAATGAAAATGGCGAAGGGTATTATATCTCGGGCGGAAGATGTGAAGAGATAAGATGGTCGAAGCCCACCGAGGATTCGCCCACAAAATATCTTGACATGGACGGAAACGAGCTTGTCATGAATCGCGGTAAGACATTTATTTCAATCTTTCCAGATTATAACCGACAAAATATTGATTTTAATTTTGTTCCAACAGAAGAATAATAAAAGGACCGAATCACAGAAAGTGATTCGGTCTTTTTTTGTGAACTGCAAAAATAGCAGCCTTTTTTGACCAAAACATTCTTGACTTTGCTCGGTATAGGGTGTATAATTAGTTTACTAAAAGCTAAAAGAGGTTGCAAATGGAAAAATTGCAGTTTGCAGAAAGAATAAGAAAATTCAGAATATCAAGAGGGCTTTCTCAGAAAGAGCTTGGCGACCGTCTGGGAGTTTCCAACAGAGCCGTTTCAAAATGGGAGAGAGGAGAGGCGTATCCCACAGTCGATACCCTTGGCGAGATAGCAATGGCACTTGGTGTGCTTGTTGACGATCTCATCCCCCGTGATGAGGAAGCTCGTAAGAAGCAAGAGGTCGGAATGGAATCAATTATGGAGCTTTACAGAGTTGGCTCAGGGCCATCAAGCTCACATTCTATGGGCCCCGAAAAGGCGGCCACTCTTTTTCGTGCGGAATACCCTTCGGCAGAGCTCTTTGAGGTGACGCTCTATGGTTCGCTTGCACTTACGGGCGTGGGCCACAGAACCGATTACGTTATAAAAAAAGCACTTGATCCTATTCCCAATGAGGTGATTTTTGATAAGACCACCTCGTCGCTTCCTCATCCCAATACAATGAGGATTCGAGCTATAAAGGACGGTATTTCCATTGGAGAGTGGACGGTCATTTCAGTTGGCGGCGGTGCTATACACATCGAGGGCAAAGAGGAATATACTACCGAGAGAATATACAAGCTTGATAAATTCAAGGATATTGCAGATTATTGCGAGAGCAAAAAGATAAGACTGTGGGAATATGTTGAGGAGGTCGAGGGCAAGGAGATATGGACATATCTTCGCAGTATATGGGGCGCAATGCTTGGCTCTATCGAAAGCGGGCTTAATATTGACGGTGAACTTTTTGGCGGCCTCGGTGTTCTTCGCAAGGCGAAATATCTCTATAATCAGAGACATATGGACGAGAGTGCGGAAACAAAGCAGAATAGGCTTGTCTGTTCATATGCCTTTGCCGTAAGCGAACAGAATGCCTCGGGCGGAGTTATCGTAACCGCTCCTACCTGCGGTGCAAGTGGCGTTCTGCCTGCTGTGCTTCGCTATATAACCGAGAAAAAACAGCTTGATACAGCTACCATCCTCCATGCCCTTGCAACGGCGGGGCTTATCGGAAATCTTATAAAAACGAATGCCTCTATCAGCGGCGCAGAATGCGGCTGTCAAGCAGAGATAGGCAGTGCCTGCGCCATGGCGGCGGCAGCACTTGCTGAGATATATGAAATGGAGATAGCGCAGATAGAATATGCGGCGGAGATTGCTATTGAGCATCATCTTGGGCTAACCTGCGATCCAATAAAGGGGCTTGTTCAGATCCCATGCATTGAGAGAAATGCCGTTGCGGCAATGCGTGCCATAAATGCGGTAAATCTGGCGAATTTTTTGACAGACACGAGAAAAATTTCATTTGACCTTATCGTCAAGACCATGTATGAGACAGGCAGAGATCTTTCCAAGATATATAGAGAAACGGGCGAAGGCGGTCTTGCAAAATTATACCTTTGAGGTGTGCTTATGGGACTTTTTAAAAATATTTTCAAGCCGAAAAATGTTAATAGTAAGAGATTTCGCCTTGAAATGGCAGAAATGATAAGCAAAAAATTGATAAGATATGTTACAGAGCGTAAAGATAATGTAGAAGAAGTAATCGGAAAGAGCGGTGCATTCAGCATAAGGAATGGCGAATTTATTGTTTTCGCCTCATCCGATGTGGTTTTCAGAACTCCCGTCGAGGATATGCAAGCATGGGAGCTTCTTTCGGGCGATGGCGTTGTCCTTACTGGCGTTGACCTTGAGCATGGTGGGATCAAGCGTACTATAACGGCGCATTATGTTTATTACAGGTGATTTGCTGAATAAATCAATATGGGGCTGATCTGCATCAGTCCCTTTGTCTTTTTTTAATATCAAATGGGAAAACGTCATTGAGTCACCGCAGACACTCCATTGGAAAATTTTTATCGACCTTTTAAAAAGCTTGACCAAAACCTTTTACTGACAACGTTCGGGGTGATTTCTTGACAAAAAGAAATACATAAAATACAAAAAACTATTGACAAATCAAAAAAAATGTGATATAATGTTTCCGTTGTCCGAAAGAATGGGAGCATAGCTCAGTTGGGAGAGCATCTGCCTTACAAGCAGAGGGTCATAGGTTCGAGCCCTATTGTTCCCACCATATTTGGCCCGGTAGTTCAGTTGGTTAGAACGCTAGCCTGTCACGCTAGAGGACAGGGGTTCGAGTCCCCTTCGGGTCGCCACTTACTTTTCTTGAAAGAAAAGTAAGCAAAAGAACTTTCAATACCGAATTAAGTTATTTGAAAGTGTTTTTTTATCACACGATGGTGATTTTTATAATTATTTTCAGAGAAAAAGGTTAAGCCAAAAAGCTTTCAATACCGGATGAGGTTGTTGTAAAACGTTTGTTTATCATACGATGGTGAATTTAAAATTAAATACTGTGCGGATTTAGCTCATTTGGTAGAGCGCGACCTTGCCAAGGTCGAGGTGGCGGGTTCGAGCCCCGTAATCCGCTCCATAAATGCAAAAAACACACCTCTGGGTGTGCTTTTTTTGCTTTATAGATAAATTTGGACTTGAACTCCACAAAATCCTTATAATAATGATAGAATAAATAAAAAATAAGGGCTGAGTCACGTAAACTCAGCCCTATTTTTAATTATTCTTCGTCAATGAGCTTGATGATAGCCATCTCAGCTGCGTCTCCTCTGCGAGGACCGAGTTTGAATATCTGTGTATAACCACCGTTGCGGTTTGCATACTTGGGAGCGATCTCGCTGAACAACTTTGTTACAACGTCTTCCTTTGTGATGTATGCAAGTGCTGCACGACGGCTTGCAAGAGTATTTTTCTTGCCAAGTGTTATCATCTTCTCTGCAAGTGAACGAACTTCCTTCGCTCTTGTCAGAGTTGTCTCAATGGATCCATTCTCGAGCAGATAAGTTACCATACCTCTCAGCATTGCATTTCTGTGAGCTGTAGGTCTGCCGAGCTTTCTTGTTCCGGGCATTTTGTTCCCTCCTTCTGCTTGTTTTTGCTTTAAGCTAAAAGTTGAAATCCTATCGGCTTATTCTTCCTCTTTCTTGAGGTCGAGGCCGAGAGAATGAAGTTTTAATATTACTTCCTCAAGCGACTTCTTTCCGAGGTTACGAACCTTGATCATGTCCTCCTCTGTACGGTTGGTAAGATCCTCAACCGTGTCAATGCCTGCACGCTTCAAGCAGTTGAAGCTTCGAACAGACATGTCAAGCTCCTCAATGGTCATCTCAAGGACCTTTTCCTTGATGGTTTCCTGTCTCTCGACCAATATTTCTGTCTTCTTTGCTTCATCTGACAAATCCACAAACAAGTTGAGATGCTCGTTGAGTATCTTGGCACCGAGAGAAATCGCTTCCTTCGCCGTAATCGTGCCGTTTGTAAGCACATCAAGCGTAAGCTTGTCAAAATCCGAGTTGCTTCCTACTCTTGTAGGCTCAACCTCATAGCTGACGTTGTAAACGGGAGTATAAATAGAGTCTGTATATATAGTACCGATGGGTGCAGAAACGCTCTGTCCCAGCTGTGCGTTGTGGAGCTGCTTGTTCTTGTCCTGGGATACATATCCTCTGCCATGCTCAAATACAAGCTCCATATAAAGTCTCTCACCCTCGCCTACTGTTGCGATATGGTGATCTGGATTCAATATCTCGATATCCGAATCCTGTCTGATGTCACCTGCGGTAACATTCTTTTCACCCACTACTTCGATTATTACGGTCTTGGGAGTGTTTGTGTGAAGCTTTGCTGTGATTCCCTTTACGTTTACTACGATCTCGGTCACGTCTTCCTTCACACCGGGTACTGTGGAAAATTCATGAAGCACACCCTCGATCTTTATGCTTGTTACAGCAACTCCGGGCAGCGAGCTGAGAAGCACGCGGCGAAGTGAGTTTCCGAGTGTTATGCCAAAGCCTCTCTCAAGGGGCTCGATTACAAATTGTCCACATTTACCGTCTTCACTCATGCTGGCAGTCGTAATATTGGGCTTCTCTATCTCAATCATTCCTGATAACCCTCCTTAATTATTTAATAATACATTTAATTTTCTCTGTGATCGGAAAATTTTACTTATGTGGCTGCAGTCAGCACCGCTATGCCGCACAAGGCGGAGTTATTACTTGGAATAAAATTCGACGATAAGCTGTTCGTTAAAGTCGAAATCGATATCATCACGAGCAGGAAGTGTTACTACCTTAGCGGAAGCTGCTTCCTTATTTACCTCAAGCCACTTGGGGAAGGTTGCCTTCTCAAGTCCCTCGATAAGACCCTTGATCTTCTCAGAGGAGCGGCTTGTACTCTTAACAGCGATTACATCGCCTGCCTTAACCGTATAGGAGGGGATGTCAACCTTCTTTCCGTTTACGGTGAAGTGACCGTGACGAACGAGCTGACGTGCCTCTTTATGGCTGTCTGCCATTGCCATTCTGTAAACCACATTATCAAGACGGCACTCAAGAAGTCTGAGAAGGTTCTCACCTGTCATTCCTTCCTGTCTTTCTGCCTCCTTATAGAGGTTTACGAACTGCTTTTCAAGAACGCCGTAGTATCTTCTGGTCTTCTGCTTCTCGCGAAGATGCATACCGTACTCTCTGACCTTCTTGTTTGCTGCGCCATGCTGACCGGGAGCACTGTGTCTGCGGTCAATTGCGCACTTACCTGTCATGCAACGCTCTCCCTTAAGAAAAAGCTTAACGCCTTCTCTGCGGCAGAGTTTGCAAGAAGGACCTGTATATCTTGCCATATCTTCTTACCTCCTCTAAAGATTAAACGCGCCTGCGCTTAGGCGGTCTGCAACCGTTGTGGGGTATGGGAGTTACGTCCTTGATGAGTGTGATGCTCAGACCCACTGCTTCGAGAGCACGGATCGCAGATTCACGTCCTGCACCGGGACCCTTAACATATACTTCAACGGTTTTCATACCATGCTCCATAGCAGCTTTTGCAGCTGTCTCTGCTGCGGACTGAGCAGCAAAGGGAGTGGACTTTCTGGAGCCCTTGAAGCCGAGCTCTCCTGCGGATGCCCAGGATACTGCGTTGCCCTGAGTATCTGTGATAGTGATGATAGTATTATTGAAGGTTGACTGAATGTGCGCTGCGCCTTTTTCAATATTTTTGCGTTCGCGTCTCTTCTTGATGACCTTCTTAGCAGCAACTTTTGCCATCTGTCTTTATCACTCCTTATTTCTTCTTGTTCGCGATTGTCTTCGCGGGACCTTTTCTTGTTCTTGCATTGGTCTTGGTTCTCTGACCTCTAACTGGGAGACCCTTTCTGTGTCTGATACCACGGTAGCAGTTGATCTCGATCATGTTCTTGATGTTGAGTGCAACATCGCGGCGAAGGTCACCCTCAACCGTATAGTTGTTTTCGATCTCGTCACGAAGCTTTGCAACCTCTGCCTCGGTAAGATCCTTTGCACGCGTGTCGGGGTTTATGCCAGTTTTTGCAAGAATGTCATTTGCGCTTTTTCTTCCGATACCGTAAATGTAGGTCAGTGCGATCTCTATGCGCTTGTTATTCGGAATATCAACACCGGCTATACGAGCCATTCTGTTTCACCTCTCTGTTTAAAATGTAGTGAATTTTGCTTAACCCTGTCTTTGCTTATGCTTGGGGTTCTCGCAGATGACCATTACATGGCCTTTTCTCTTGATGATTTTGCACTTTTCGCAAATCTTCTTGACGGAAGGCTTAACTTTCATTGTTTTATACCGTTCCTTTCGAGATTATTTTTTTCTCCAGGTGATGCGACCCTTGGTCAGGTCGTAGGTGGA
>JAZUPD010000053.1:0-34010 GCA_045604985.1 Eubacteriales bacterium | reverse complement strand
TTAGAAAAAAGATTTTAATAAAACTTCTCAACAATTTTTTTTTGAATTATAAAATTTTCAACATTTTTAACAGGATTTTTGATACGGTCATTTTTCCACACGAATCATAAATGATAAGTTTTTTTTAAAAAATTAAATTTCTCCCAAAAAGTGAAAAAATTCTGTTTAGTTTTAAGTTATTTTCAATAGTACTTTTAAACAACTTTAAAGCAAAAAAAAATGTGTTACAAAAATTAAAAAATCTTATAAAACAAAGAAAATTTGAAACACGGCAATCAAAAAATGTTTTTTTCCACATTTTCAACAGCCCTTAATACTATAACGAATAATATTCTATTCTATCTATACATTCTATTCTTTCAGCGTGCGCGCAAAAAAAAGCATAATACCGAAAGGAGATAATTTACAATGAAAATAATTTTCAACAGAACAAAGGTTACGAATGCTATCGCTCCTCTTATGGCAACTGCCGTAAACCGCTCAACAATGAGCGCAAGCGAGGGTATCCTCATCGAGGCAAAGAAGCCGTCAACAGTTATCCTCACCACGTATGACCTTGAAAGAGGAATGAGGACCACCATTGATGCAGATGTCGTCGAAGAAGGATATTACGTTATAAATGCACAAAAATTCAATCAGGCTCTTCACGTTATGGACAGCGAAACGGTCACTCTCACTGTCAACGATAAATTCAGAGCCAGCATCACAAGCGGAAGAGCTAATATTACCATGATAGCCCTTGACGGCGAGGATTTTCCCGCTGTACCCTCTCTTAAGAGTGAGATGGGGTTTTATATATCACAACGAACAATACGCACTATGCTGCAAAAAACAACTTATGCAATGGGTGTTGCAGACCAGAGAGAGGTGCTTAACGGCTGCTTCGTTCACGTTGAGGACGACCATATAGTTATAGTTGCTTGCGACGGTTTTAAGCTTGCCACCTGTAAGAGAATGGCGGAGATAAAGAGAGGAAACGAGGCAGATGAATATATCAGTTATTCGTTTATTCTTCCCGTTAAGACTGTAAATGAGATAAATAAACTCTTATCTGACGACGATGAGGCAATTACAAGAGTTTATCTTATGAGAAAGCATATAGTTTTTGAAATAGGAAATATCGTATTCTTTTCAAGACTTATCGAGGGACAGTATGTTGACTATGAAAGACTTATACTTACAAACCACAAGATAAAGGTCGAAGCAGATAAGGATGATCTTATGAGTGCTCTTGAGAGAGCTTCTCTCATAACAGAGGAAAAGATAGCCGCAAGCGTTCGCTCTCACGTTAAGCTTAATATAAACGGTGAATATATTGAGGTAAGTGCAATTTCCGTCAACGGAAGTTCTTATGACGAGGTTAATATAGAACACGAGGGTGAAGACGTGGTCATAGCCTTCAATAACAGATATCTTATGGATACGATAAGATCGTGCGATACCGAAAAGATAAGATTATCAATTTCATCTCCCCTCACGGGAATGAACGTTGAGCCTATTGGAGAGGAAGATGGAGTAGAGGAGCTTTATATGCTCCAGCCCATCAGAATGAAGGACTAAAAATAATTTTTCATAACGATCGCGGGGTTATTCTATGATCTGCAGATATATAGAACTAAAAAATTACAGAAATATAGAAGAAGCCCGAGTTGACATGACAGAGGGAGTAAACGTCCTTATCGGAGACAATGCTCAAGGCAAGACAAATCTCCTTGAAGCGGTATATACCTTTGCCATGGGAAAGAGCTTCAGGGGAGTTAAGGAAGCTGACGTTATAAAATTCGGCGAGAGTGAGGCACTATTTTCCATCGGATTTGAGAATGATAAGAGAAGTGACGTTCAGACACTTAAGATGCACGTTAGAAAAGGTGGCAGAAGAAGAATTGAGCTGAACGGTCTCAAAATCGACAAAATTGGTGAGATGATAGGCTCATTTAGGGCAGTTCTTTTCTGTCCTGAACATCTATCGCTCATAAAAGAAGGACCTTCCATGAGGCGAAATTATCTTGACGTTGCAATATCGCAGTTCAGACCAATATATCTGCGTTCACTTCAGAGATATAACGCTATATTAGAGCATAGAAATAAACTTTTGAAAAGTGCAGAAGAGGACAGAAGAACACTCGACGGTACTATCGAGCTTTGGTCAGAGCAGCTTGCAAATGAAGCTGCTCTCATCTCCTCATTCAGGGCAAAATATGTTTCGCTCGTTGGCGAAGCGGTTGAAAGATATTTTTCCGAAATGACGGGAATGAAAGAAAAAGTTCAGATTGATTATATGGGGTCCTCAAAGCAGAGATCAGAGGAATATGTCGACACGGAAAATACCAAAAAGAGATATTTTGAGCTTCTCACTCAGAATATCGAGAGGGAAATTGCAGCAGGATCTACACTTTGGGGAATCCACAAGGATGATATAGAGATACTTATAAACGGAAAAAGCGCAAGAATTTTCGGATCTCAGGGTCAGCAAAGGTCGCTTGCCCTTGCCATGAAGCTTGCGGAGGGAGATATCTGCTATTCCGAGACGGGAGACAGACCTGTTCTTCTGCTTGACGACGTACTCAGCGAGCTTGACAGCACGAGACGGAGCTTTCTGCTATCAAAGGTAAATGACAGACAGGTCATAATTACAAGTTGTGAGCGGATAGATTTCGGATGTGCAAAAATTATAAACGTTGAAAACGGAAAATACAGTAGTTAGGGGTAAAAATATGTATCTTCACGTTGGAAATAACAGAAACATAAGAAAAAAAAATATAATAGGAATTTTTGATACCGATAATGCAACTCTTTCAAAGGAGACGAGAAAGTATCTTGTTGAAGCCGAAAAAGAGGGATTTTTGGAGGCGGCAAGTGACGAAATTCCAAAATCTTTTATCATATATTCCGACTATGAGAGCGGATTTGCCGAGAGAGGAAAGTTTAAAATTTGCTTTTCCCAGCTATCATCCTCGTCCCTCTTAGGTAGGATGAAAAATTATTATGAGTGAGTTTTTTATAAAGTTATTTAATTTGAATTATTAGAAGGGAAATCGACCCCGCAATATATCTATAAAACCATTAAAAATAAAAACATTCACATAAAAACTAACTGAAAGGACAATCAAATGGAAAACAAAGAAAATCACGTTTATGACGAAAGCCAAATACAAGTACTTGAAGGTCTGGAAGCCGTAAGAAAAAGACCCGGTATGTATATCGGCTCAACCTCGGAAAGAGGTCTTCATCATCTTGTTTACGAGATAGTGGATAACTCAATCGACGAGGCTCTTGCGGGTCATTGCTCTCGCATAGAAGTGACTATTCATAAGGATAATTCGGTTTCTGTCCGTGATAATGGAAGAGGAATACCTTCAAATATCCACCCAAAAATGGGTATACCAACCCTTGAGGTGGTATATACCGTACTTCACGCAGGAGGAAAATTCGGCGGTGACGGTTATAAATTTTCAGGAGGTCTCCACGGTGTCGGTGCTTCGGTAGTAAACGCTCTTTCGGAATGGGTAGAGGTAGATAACTGCTATGACGGCAGGAGATATACTGAACGCTTTGAGCGGGGAAAGGTAACAAGACCATTTAAATGCGAGGGAGAAACTGAAGACCACGGTCTTTATGTTCGATTCAAGCCCGATGCTGAGATATTTACCGAAACTACCGTTTTCAGCTATGATATATTGCTGAACAGACTCAGGGAGCAGGCTTTTCTTAACGGAGGAACGAATATAGTTCTCCGTGACGAGAGAGAGGACCCCGTAAAAGAAGATGATCTTATGTATGAGGGAGGTATAATCTCCTTCGTGGACTACCTCAACGCACAAAAAACAGACGATCCAATCCATCCGCAAGTCATTTATATGAAGGCGGAAAAGGATAATTTCGTTGCCGAGGTTGCAATGCAATATACTACCTCATATTATGAAACTCTTATCTCTTTTGCAAATAACATTCACACCATCGAGGGCGGTACACATGATATTGGATTCAAGACTGCCCTCACAAAGGTGCTTAATGACTACGGCAGAGCAAAGAAGATATTGAAGGATAACGAAAAGAACCTTTCGGGAGAGGATGTTCGCGAGGGACTTACCGCAATCATTTCCGTAAAGCTCACGGATGCACAGTTTGAAGGACAGACGAAGGGTAAGCTGGGTAACAGCGAGATGCGTCCATTCGTTTACAGCATGGTATCGGCAAAGCTTGCGGAATTTCTTGAGGAAAATCCCGCTGTGGGAAAGAACATAATTGAGAAAGCGGTAGAAGCCACAAGAGCAAGAGAAGCGGCAAGAAGGGCAAGAGAGGAAACAAGAAGAAAAGGATTTCTTGAAAGCGGCTCAATGCCCGGAAAGCTCTCCGACTGTCAGGAGAGAAAAGCAGAGCTTACAGAGCTTTATCTCGTGGAGGGAGACTCTGCGGGAGGAAGCGCAAAGCAGGGAAGAGATAGCCGTTTTCAGGCTATTTTGCCACTCCGAGGTAAGGTTCTTAACGTTGAAAAGAGCCGTGAGGCGAGCGTTTACGGAAATCAGTCGCTGACACCTATAATTCAGGCTCTGGGATGCGGAATAGGCAGAGAAAATTTTGATATTTCAAAGCTTCGTTATGGAAAGATAATCATAATGGCGGATGCAGATGTTGACGGTTCTCATATCAGAATACTTCTTCTCACATTCTTCTATCGCTATATGAGACAGCTTATTGAGGACGGTCATATTTATTTTGCACAGCCCCCGCTTTATAAGGTATGGAAGGGTAAGCAGGTTAGATACGCCTTCAGCGACGAGGAAAGAGACAGATACGTGGAAGAGCTTGGCGGAAATGTCGATACCCAGAGATATAAGGGTCTTGGTGAGATGAACCCCGATCAGCTTTGGGAAACAACGATGGATCCAAATACACGAACGATTCTCCGAGCAACTCTCGAGGATGCGATCGCCTGCGATAATATGTTCTCTATCCTCATGGGAGATAAGGTCGAGCCAAGACGAGAATTCATTCAGGAAAACGCTAAATACGCTGAAAATCTTGATATATAATCCACCTTTAAAATAAAAGAAAGGCAAAAAGAAAGTGGCAAAGAAAAACGATTACACAGAACAGGACATAATTTTCGAGGATCAAAAAATAATTGATATCGACATCGAAAAAGAAGTAAAAAAATCGTTCATTGAGTATTCGATGAGCGTTATAACAAGCCGTGCGCTTCCTGATGCCCGTGACGGAATGAAGCCGGGACAGAGGCGAATCATGTACGCAATGTACGAGGATAACCTCACACATGACAAACCATATTGCAAGTCGGCTACCACAGTAGGTAACGTACTGGGCCGCTACCATCCCCACGGTGACGCAGCAGTTTACGGAACGATGGTACGCTTTGCACAAGATTTCTCAATGAGATATAAGCTGGTTGATGGTCAGGGTAACTTTGGCTCAGTGGATGGAGACGGAGCAGCTGCTTACCGTTATACAGAGGCAAGAATGAGCAAAATTGCCGATTATCTTATGAGAGATATCGAAAAGGATGTCGTTGATTTTGCTCCAAACTTCGATAATAAGAGAAAAGAGCCTACCGTTCTTCCCAGCAAGTTCCCGAACCTGCTTGTGAACGGCTCTATCGGTATTGCGGTCGGTATGGCGACAAATATTCCCCCTCATAATATCTGCGAGGTAATAGAGGCGACCGAATACAGAATGGACAACCCCGAATGTACTGTTGAGGAGCTGATGCAGTATATAAAAGGCCCCGATTTTCCCACAGCTGCAACAATTTACGGCACTCGCGGCATAATCGACGCTTACAAAACAGGTAAGGGCCGAGTTATGGTCCGCGCAAAGGGAGAGATCGAGGCGGAAAAGAACCGCATCATCTATACCGAGATCCCCTATCAGGTAAACAAGAGCGAGCTTTGCAAGAGCATCGGTCAGCTTGTTAAGGATAAACGGATCGAGGGCATTACCGATGTACGCGATGAATCGGGCAAGGACGGTATGAGGATCGTTATCGAATATCGCAGAGATGCCAACGGTCAGGTCATCATGAATCAACTCTATAAATATACCCAGCTTCAGGATACCTGCGCCATCAATATGCTTGCGCTGGTTGACGGAGAGCCTAAGATTCTCCCTCTTACCGATATTCTCGATATTTACATCAAGCACCAGAAGCAGATTATCACAAGAAGGACAGCATTTGAGCTTCGCAAGGCAGAAAAGAGAGCACATATCCTTGAGGGATACATTATTGCAACAGACAATATTGACGAGGTCGTTGAAATAATGAAGACCTCTGAGTCTATTCCCCATTCAAAGGAAAGACTTGGCACAAGATTCGGTCTTTCGGATGAGCAGGCACAAGCGATAGTTGAAATGACTCTCGGTCGTCTCACAGGACTTGAAAGACAGAAGATAGAGGACGAGCTTCAAAAGCTCCGCGAGCTGATAGCAGATCTTCGCAACATTCTCGCAAATGAATACAGAGTTATGGACATAATCAAGAGCGAGATGAATGAGATAAAGGACAAATTCGGCGACGAAAGACTTACCGATATAGTTGAAGCAGAGGAAGAGATAGACCTTGAGGACCTTATCGAGCGCCATACCTGCGTTATCACCATGACGAACAGCGGATATATCAAGCGTCAGCATGTTTCGGAATATACTGCTCAGAACAGAGGCGGTGTAGGAAAGATAGGCATGACCACAAAAGAGGATGACTTCATCGACAAGGTGACGGTTATGAACTCTCATTCCTATCTGATGCTCTTTACAAACACGGGAAGAGTTTATACCGTTAAGGGATATAGGATACCCGAGACATCAAGAACCGCAAAGGGAACGAACGTTGTTAATATTATTGAACTTCGTGAGAACGAGAAGATAACGGCCGTTATCGGAATCAAGGACTTTGTGGATGGCGAATTTCTTACCATGGTTACTAAGAACGGAGTTATTAAAAAGACACTTCTAACCGACTTTGAATACCAGAGAAAGGGAGGAAAGATCGCAATCGGACTTGACGAGGGCGATGAGCTCGTATCCGTTCTCCATACAAACGGTCAGAATGACGTTATTATCGCATCTCACGAGGGACATACCGTAAGATTCAGCGAGCAGAATGTCAGAGCAATGGGAAGACCTGCAAGAGGAGTAAGAGGTATGAGCCTCAGAGAAGGTGATTTTATCAAGGGAGTTGCCATAGTTGAGGAAGGAAAGACCCTGCTTACCATTACCGAAAAGGGTAAGGGAAAGAGGACGGAATTTAGCGACTTCAGAAACATGAAGAACCGTGGAGGCACAGGATATATGTGCCATAATATCACCGAGGAGACAGGACTTATCGCAGGAATTGCGGCAGTTGGAGAGGAAGACGACGTCATGGTCATCACAGATCAGGGAACTATCATCAGAACGGGAGTTTCCTCTATCAATACCTATTCAAGAACTGCTGCAGGAGTAAGGGTCATGAATGTTGATGACGACGCAATAATCTCCAATATAGTTCGTATCGCTCCCGAAAGAGAGATAGCAGAAGAGGAGGCACAGATCGAGCAGGAGGTTCGTGCGGAGAAAGAGCTTATGGGCGAAAATACGGTCCGGATTGAAATAGATAATGATGAAGAATAAGAAATTCGTCAAAAAGGAGGAAAAAATGAGAAAATTTTTAAATATTTTACTTGCGGTTTCAACGATCTTTTCTTCTGTTTTCATTTTTTCCTCCTGCGAAAGAAAGCCGCCGCTTCTTGATGATGTAAAAGGTGAATTTATATCCCTTATCGAAGCGTCGGCAGAGATAAATGAATTTCTTTTCGGGGAGGGCCTGCCCGTTTTCAGCCGTGATGATGAGAAAAATGCCGAGCTTTATCTCACACTTGCAACGCAATATCAAAAATATGAATATGTAAGCCACGAAAGCAAGTATATAACAATCGAGGACATGAAAAAGGCGGCGGAAAAGGTTTATACGGCCGAATATCTGTCTTCAGTTTATATGATGGTGTTTGACGGCTACGCCGACGAGATATCGGGCGTTACCGTTGCCAGATATCTTGAGAGCGATGGTTGGCTTTTTCAAAGCATTAACTATGAACCGCTTATCGAGGGAAAGAGAACATTCAATTATGATACCATGAGAATAGTGAAGCCCTCGAGAGGAGAATATGTAAATATAGAGATAGAGAGCGAGCTTGAGGGCGAAAAGCTGATGTTAATCCTATCATTCAGCAAGACAGCAGACGGCTGGCGACTCGACACACCTACATATTAGAAATAAGAAACTGCGCCAACTCGGCGCAGTTTTCGTTCTTATAAACCGATAAAGATTTTATCTGCCATTACGGAAATTTTTAGAGCAGAAAAAGACGGAAAAAATTTCTTTTTGCAAAAAATAAAGCCGTTCCAACCAAAAGGCGGATCGGCTTTTTTCTTTCTCAGTTAAAATAAATTTTATTTTTAAGCGCCTCAAGCATGATAGTTGCGCTGTTTGAATTAGTAGCAAGAGGAATGCTCTGAACGTCTCCGAGACGCAAAAGTGCCGAAACATCCGGCTCGTGGGGCTGTGCAGTAAGAGGGTCTCGAAGAAAGATGATAAGGTCGATATCTCCGCAGGCAAGCATTGCGCCTATTTGCTGGTCTCCGCCAAGCGGTCCGCTTTTCATTCTATGAATGGAAAGCCCCGTTTCTCCCATTATAAGAGTTCCCGTCGTTCCCGTTGCATAAAGCTCGTGCTCCGAGAGAACGTCCTTATATTTTTTTGTAATCTCTATTATTTCATTTTTCTTTTTATCATGTGCAATAAGTGCTATTTTCATTTGGTTTCTCCTTATTTATATCACTTTTTTGTTTTTTAAAATTTTGACAGCTTCATTTATATTTTCGGTATAATAAAATATATCTAGACAACAACGGAATGTTTTTCTAAGATCAAAGAACGCTGCATTTGCGTCTGTTTCTATGAGATCAGATATTTACCTTGATCATAACGGTGGCGGAGGAATTATAATATTTGCATATTTTAAGAGATCTTTCCGTTGCCTCAAAATATGCGATGCATTTCTTTCCATCTATTTCAAAAAGAGCAAAATATGCGTCCTCTGCCCTTGCCGAGGAGAGTGCGTTATATACTTTTTTGGGTTCATATTCTTCGGCTTTTAAAGCATGGCTTGAAACGGGGGCGATAAGGGAGCAGTCCTTGATCTTAAATTCCACTATCTTCTTTCTGGATCTGCCGCCGTAGATATTGGAGATTATCACGTTGCCCGAGAACATGGAATATTCATATTCAACATTAACATAGCGCCATGTGAAGAAAATCAGCATCCAAAGGGTGACGGGAATAAGAGCAAGAAGAGGCCACATATTAGATACTGCACCAAAAATGAACCAAGCGAAGACGAAAGCAGCATAAAGAAAGATCAATCCCAGCCTTTTAAGCTTCCATTTTCCCTCGTTTTTCTGTGCAACGACGTATTCGTAGGTTGTAATCTCACTTATTTCGTTCACCTCACAAAAAATTATTTATCTCAAGGAACATTTTACACTTAAAATACCAAAAAGTCAATATCAAAAAGTGACAATTTTATGTAAAATAGTACTTTTTGGTATGCTTTTCGTTTTATTTTTAACAACCCTCTTGAAAAATGATCTGTTTTGTTGTAGAATATAAAAGATAGATTTATAAAAAACTATGGAGGCGCAAAAAATGAAGGCAGTAATTACGGTAGCGGGAAAGGATACCATGGGTATCATAGCAAAGGTCAGCGCAGTATGTGCAGACAAGGGAGCAAACATTCTTGATATAACACAGAGCGTTCTCAGCGAATATTTTGCAATGATAATGCTTGCAGATCTCGATTCTCTGAAAATTCCCTTTGCGGATTTTGTTGATGTTCTTGAAGAGCTGGGCAAGGAAAACGGTCTTGCTATCCACGCAATGCACGAGGACATATTTAATACCATGCATCACATCTGATATAAGGGGTAAAAGGTTAAAATGCTTAATACATCTGATATTCTTGAAACCATAAATATGATACGGGAGGAAAATCTCGATATCAGAACCATAACTATGGGCATTTCTCTCCTTGACTGCGTAAGCGAGGACGAAAACCGCCTTTGCGATAAAATTTACGATAAAATAACGAGAAAAGCCGAAAATCTGGTAAAAACAGGCTGCGATATTGAAAAGGAATACGGTGTACCGATAGTGAACAAGAGAGTTTCCGTGACACCCATTTCTCTTGTTGGCGGCTCTATCTCGCCCGATGGCTATATCAAGGTTGCAAAGACCCTTGAGAGGGCGGCGCAGACTCTCGGAATTAACTTTATCGGGGGCTTTGGCGCACTTGTTCACAAGGGAATGACCGTCGGTGCGGAAAATCTCATTTCCGTTATCCCCGAGGCACTTGCTGAAACCAATCTTGTTTGCTCCTCGGTGAATGTTGCTTCAACCAAGGCCGGCATAAATATGGACGCTATCGCCCTTATGGGTAAGACCATAAAGCGTGCAGCTTATCTTACAAGAGATGACCGCTCTATCGGCTGTGCAAAACTTGTCGTCTTTGCAAACGTGCCAGAGGATAACCCCTTTATGGCGGGGGCATTCCATGGAATAGGTGAGCCGGACTGCGTTATAAATGTTGGAGTTTCGGGTCCCGGCGTCGTCAGCTCTGCAATTCAGAGGGCAGGTGATTGTGACCTTAGCGAGCTTGCGGATATCATAAAGAAAACCGCATTCAAGATAACTCGAGTGGGACAGCTTGTTGCACACGAGGCGGCAAAGAGACTCGATACCCTCTTTGGTATCATCGACCTTTCTCTTGCTCCCACTCCCGCCATTGGAGACAGTGTTGCTCATATTCTTGAAAATATGGGGCTTACCATCTGCGGCTCTCATGGCACAACTGCGGCACTTGCAATGCTCAACGATGCGGTAAAGAAGGGCGGAGTTATGGCGTCCAGCCACGTTGGAGGTCTATCGGGTGCATTTATTCCCGTTTCCGAGGATGCGGGCATGATACATGCCGTTGAGCAAGGGGCGCTCACTATTGAAAAGCTGGAGGCGATGACGGCGGTCTGCTCTGTGGGACTTGATATGATAGCAATCCCGGGGGACACGAGCGAGGACGTTATCTGCGGGATCATTGCGGATGAAATCTCCATCGGTGTTGCCAATACAAAGACAACGGCGGTGAGAGTTATTCCTGTCTACGGCAAGGGAGTTGGCGAGAGCGTTGACTTTGGAGGACTTCTTGGTTATGCGCCGATCATGCCTGTAAATAGTGCTTCTCCCGCTAAATTCATTGCAAGAGGCGGAAGAATACCCGCACCCATACATAGTCTTAAAAACTGATAATATAAAAAGAGGCTGATTCACGAGAATGATATTCTCCTCAAAAGTGTTTAACTTTTTTGGGGAAAATCAAAAGCGTGTCAGCCTTTTTTTAACAACTCAGCCTCGCTGAGCTTTAATTTACATTAAATGTGTTCTCGGAAATATAATCCGAAATATCTCGGTTAAAATAAGTCGTTTCCATAACGTAAGGGCTTGACTTGCCGTTTTCGGATTTGGAGTTACAGCTGTAAATAATTCCGTAATTAAGATAATAGAGATAAGTCTCCTCAATTCCCGTGTCTCTATATTTAATGTTTATCTCAAGGATATTCATGTCTCTTGACCTTGAAATATTAAAGGAGGCATCCGAGAGTATCGAATTTTCCTTGTCACCATCATATTCTGCAATAAGAGACAGCAGATTATCGTGGCTTGGCATAGAAGCAAGCTCCATCGGTGCGGTAAATTCGGAAAGGGGGGCTTTGTTTCTTTTTTCAGTGGTCTCATTTATAATAACAACGGTTTCCCCATCGCATATTATGGTCTCGATGAGGGTGTTTTTATTATAGGTCCTTATGTTGTATTTATCCCCGTCTCGCAAAATCCTCTTAATGCGTTCAAGCCTTGTGCCGTCGCTTCCGACCGTGGTGACGGTACATTCATGATAATAGGTCTTATTTTCTTCATAGAGAGTAAACGCTTTGCCGAGATCCATCTGAATCTCGGGATATTCCTCATAGAAGCCTTGGTCTTCATCTCTCTCACCGATAAGGACAGAAAAATCTTCATCTATTCCCACAAGGAGCTTCTCCGTGTTTTTATCCTTCGGTCTCAGCTGAAGAATACATATACCTATGATTATAAGCACTATTAAGAGAACAGAGATGCCAACGAAGATGACCATTCGCAGAAATGGACTGATCTTATCTCCCCGAAAAAACTTTTGATGCTTTTTTTCGGTCATATTGATTTTCCTCCTTTTCGATTTTGATTTTAAGCTATTCCTCTTTTTTTTCTTCCTCGGCATTTGCGGCAAGATTTACGACGATATTTGATATCTCCTCGTCGCTTGCTATCTTTATTCCGCTTTCGATTGCGTCCTCATCGGTAAACATTGCAGTATAAGCTCTTGTGGAGGGGTTTTTATATACTTTGGAGCTGATAAAGAAAAGAGCAAAGCCGGAAATGAAGATAAGGGCGGCGGGAATATAATATTTGAGGGTCAGAAGAACGGCGGCAATGCCCAGAATACCGCAGATAGAATAAAGGATCATCGTGCTTTTTTTCTGACCGAAGCCCATGTCGATAAGTCTGTGATGGATATGTCCTCTGTCCGAGGAAAAGGGACTTTTCTTCTTTAAAAGTCTGCGTACGATGGCAAAAAACGTGTCAAACAGTGGCAGACCGAAGATGGAAAGAGGAATGAGGAATGAAAAGACGGTATGAGTTTTGAAAACTCCCTCGATTGCAATGAGGGAAAGGAGATATCCGAGGGTCTGTGCACCCGTATCTCCCATAAATATCTTTGCGGGATGAGCATTGAATGGGAAAAATCCAATGCAAGCACCGATAACGATGGCAATGATAAGTGCAGACTGAAAATCTCCGAGGATCAGCATTACCACGAAAAGGGACATTGAGCAAATGGCTGAAACTCCGCAGGCAAGTCCGTCTAGACCGTCGATGAGGTTTATGGAATTTGTAAGCCCCACTATCCAGATAACGGTTATGGGATATGCCCAGAAGCCGAGAGGGACCATCTTCTCGCCGAGAGAGATAAATTCGATATTTACACCCTCGATCACCGCAAATATTGCCACTGCAAGCTGAACTGCAAACTTCAGCCAAGCGTTAAGGGCAAAAATATCGTCAAGAACACCCATAACGACGATTATAAGTGCTCCGAAAAGCACCACTGCCAAAAATTTGCTCATAGGGCAGAAGGAAAGTATCGTCAAAGCGAAGCCGATAAAGATAGCAAGTCCGCCTATTCTTGGAATAGGGACGCTGTGCATCCGTCTTCCGTCCTTTGGAATGTCAACTGCGCCTATTTTAAATGCCAGCACGCGCACAAGTGGCGTGCAAACGTAAGAAAGCAGGGCTGCACAGACTACGGCGGCAATTCCTATGATTATTTTTATTAGGGAAGCGTGCATATTTTTGTTGCCTTTCTTTTTTTAGATCACGAAACCAACTTTTTTCTTAACCTTAGTAAGAGTCTTTCTGGCAAAGTAGGATGCCTGCTCCGCACCGTTCTTCATAACGCCCTCAAGATAAGCTTTATCCGAGAGAAGCTCGTTGAATTTAGCCTGAACGGGGGCAAGTGCATCCGCACAAGTCTCGCCCACGGCAAGCTTGAAATCGCCATAGCCCTTACCGGAAAATTCCGATTCGATCTCCTGTATACTCTTGTTCGTGAAGCAAGAATAGATGGATATAAGGTTGTTTATTCCGTCCTTACCCTCGGCATAGCGCACCTCTGTATCCGAGTCTGTGACGGCGCGTTTGAATTTTCTGATGATGGAATCTCTGTCGTCAAGAATATAAACAACGGCATTTGTATTTTCATCGCTCTTGCTCATCTTCTTTGTAGGGTCTGCAAGGGACATTATCTTCATTCCGCTTTTTTCAATTATTGGCTCTGGCACGGTAAAAGTGTCTGAATATGCCTGATTGAAACGGTTTGCAATGTTGCGAGCAAGCTCGACGTGCTGCTTCTGGTCAACGCCCACGGGAACAACATCAGTTTGATAAAGGAGAATATCCGCCGCCATAAGGGTGGGATATGTAAAAAGACCTGCATTTATGTTGTCTGCGTGCTTTGAACTCTTGTCCTTGAACTGTGTCATCCTGCCAAGCTCACCGAACATGGTGTAGCAATTAAGTATCCATGAAAGCTCCGCATGGGCGGGAACATGGGACTGAACGTAGAGACAGTTTTTTTCGGGATCGAGACCGCAAGCGATATAGAGGGCGAGAGTTTCAAAGGTTCTGCGGCGAAGCTCCGCAGGCACCTGACGGACAGTTATTGCGTGCATATCAACAACGCAATAGAAGGTCTGGAAATCCTCGCTGTATTTTGAAAAATTACGCAGTGCGCCAAGGTAATTTCCGATGGTTAAATTTCCGCTTGGCTGAACACCTGAAAATGAAACTTTTTTATCACCTAACATGAATTTTTACCTCATTAATAATTATAATCGCTATAATGATACCACATTTATTCGGATTTTGCAATATTTTTTACGCAACTTTTCATTTTTGGGGAGATTATCTTGAAAAACGTCGTTAAATTATGCTGACACAAATGAAGGATGTTCAGATCGAGGAAAAATCGTTTTATAAGATGAAAAATATTTAGAAAGGTGTTTTTAGAACAGGAAACAAGCATTTTTTCCGTTTTGGATATTTTAAATTTACTTCCCCCGTGCATCGCAACATTATAATTTCCGTTTTTGGAAAAAATTTTTAAAAAATCTATTGACAAAAGGAGTTTTATGTGTTAAAATAACACCATAATGAAAAAATCGGGCTTTTGCCCTCGTTTTTTGGAGGTGTTTCGAATGAAACCAAGCAAAAATGCAAAAAAGGCAGCATTTGAAAGGATCGACGCAAATGATAAAGACGCACGCAAAAAGGCTCTGAATACTGCCCTTGCACAGCTCAAAAAGGATTATGGCGAGGGGACTATAATGAAGCTTGGCGAAAACGCCAATATGGAAGTACAGGCGGTCTCAACAGGCTCACTTTCTCTTGATATGGCGTTGGGAATAGGCGGTGTCCCGAGAGGACGTATAATTGAGATCTTCGGTCCCGAATCCTCCGGTAAGACCACGGTGGCTCTCCATATCGTTGCAGAAGTTCAAAAAGCAGGCGGAGAGGCGGCTTTTATTGATGCAGAACACGCTCTTGATCCCGTTTATGCAAAGGCTCTGGGCGTTGATATCGACAATCTTCTGGTCTCTCAGCCCGATTGCGGCGAGGATGCACTTGATATAACCGAAACTCTCGTCAGAAGCGGAGCTATTGATGTTGTCGTTATCGACTCTGTTGCGGCACTCGTTCCGAGACAGGAGATCGAGGGCGATATGGGGGCTTCAAGTGTGGGCGTTCAGGCAAGACTTATGTCTCAGGCGATGAGAAAGCTCTCCTCCGTTATATCAAAGAGTAATTGCGTTGTTATATTCATCAACCAGCTTCGTGAAAAGGTGGGTGTTCTATATGGTAATCCCGAAACGACCACGGGTGGCCGTGCGCTCAAATTCTATGCTTCAGTAAGAATAGACGTACGCAAGGCGGATCAGCTGAAAAACGGCAGCGAGATATACGGTAATCATGTTAAATGTAAAATAGTAAAAAACAAGGTCGCTCCTCCTTTCCGCGTTGCGGAATTTGATATCCTTTACGGAAAGGGAATTTCAAAAACGAGCGAGATCATTGATTTTGCTGTTGCTTTGGATATAGTTAAGAAGAGTGGCTCGTGGTTCTCATATGAGGGTGAAAGGATAGGTCAGGGCAAGGATAATGTGAGAAAATTCCTTGACGAGAACCCCCCCATTTGCGATGAGATCGAGGCAAAGATACGCGCAATGAAGGATAAGACCGGTTCGCTGATGGATGATGATTTCGATCTTGATGAGGACGGAGATGATGATCTGGATTTCAGCGCACTTAAGCTTGACGACGAGGAATAATGATTATCGAGATAAAAACTTTTTCTTCTCTTGGAAACGGAAATGTTGTAGAGATCGCCGTTCATGTAACGCAGGGGGAAAATACCGAGAAAAAATATTTTAAGGTGTTGTCCTCGGATTTCGTTTCGATGCGTCTTTCAAAGGGTGAGATCAATCCAGAGCTTTGCGATGAGCTTGAGAGGGCGGACCGCAGGTGTGACGCATATTTGCGTGCTATTAATATATTATCATTTGGTGCTAATACGGCAAGGACTCTCCTAATAAAGCTCCGCCGCCGCGGAATAGACGAAACATCGGCAAAAGAAGCCGTGGAAATGCTCTGCGATCGAGGATATCTGAATGAAGAAGAAGATCTTGTCCGTGAAATTGAGCGATGCATAAGAAAGAAATGGGGAAAAGGAAGAATAATGGCGCATCTTCATGCAAAGGGATATGATGAGGAAGGCGTTTCGCAGGCGGAGGAAACTCTTTCCGAGGTGGATTTCGGAGAGAAATGCCTTGAGCTTTTATGCGATAAGTGCGACGAGATACCAAGAGAGCTTAAGGAAAGACAAAGGCTCATAGCATCCCTTTCAAGATACGGCTATTCAATGAGCGAGATAAAATACGCTTTTTCGAGGTTTAATGAGCAATAAAAGGCGATTTTCATGAGTGAGAAAAACACGAAAGAATGGCAAAAAACATTTTTAGATATTAGATTTATGCTAAAAATATTGAAATCCGTCAAAAAAACGACGGATTTCTTTTTTGTTTTTCTGTAATCTCAAAATCCAAAATATATTTTTGTTCGTTTCCGCAAAGGAACTCTGGTTTATCGGTCAAAAAAACAGGGGCTGAGCTTTGCTTCAGCAGTTTCTTCATTTTTTATAATCCTTTTTTGGGAAATTATCCATATTAAATCTCCAATCTCTGTATAATTGGCGAGTGACCTTCAAAAAATTTTCAAGTTTTTACAGCACGAATGAATAAAAAAGCTATAAGGGGGGGAAATTTATAATAAAAAAACAAAGGAGATAAGAGATGAACACACTCAGTACCAAAGAAAATGGACTTTTAAAGGATCTTGCGGGGCAGGAGAAGCTTTGCATCGACAAATACAACCGATATAGCACCGAGGCGAAAAGTCCGGTTCTGAAAGCACTTTTTGAAACGATGTCAAAAACAGAGCAGGAGCATCTAAAAACGGTAAATGAGATGATGAGCGGTGGTACTCCCTCCATGCCTGCCACCATCGGAAATTCAAACAACCAAAAAACAGAGGCTTTTTCATACGAAAGCGAAAGCGACAGAAAGCAGGATGCCTTTCTCTGCACAGATATGCTCACCACCGAAAAGCACGCATCAAGCCTTTATGACACAAGCGTTTTTGAATTTACTATGCCCGAGCATCGCAGAATTCTCAATCATATACAGGCGGAGGAACAGCAACACGGCGAGCAGATATATGCTTATATGAAAAACAATAATATGTACAACTGACCGTGAGGGCGAGGCTCTTCTTTTCTGGAAAAAACGATGTGAAAAGCTTTTTTCGACAAAAACAGCCTGTTGACAAATCAACAAGCTTGTGATATAATAAGGAAACTGTTATTTGCAACTTAATTTCTGAGGAGAAAAGCATGAAAAACGATAAATATACACCAAAAAAGATAAGCTCCATCAGGGAACTGATGGAGCATGCCCGTGCTGAAGCGGGGGATAAGGTCGCATTTAAATTCAAAAACGATGAAGATGCTCTCGTAAGCGTCACCTACGAAGCTTTTTACAACAGGACTCAGTGGCTTGGCTCTGCAATATGCTATCTGGGTCTTGGCTTATCCCATATTGCCTGCGTTGGAGAAAACAGCTTTGATTGGCTTACAGTATATCTTACTGCGCTTCAGAGTGCAGGGGTTTTTCTTCCCGTAGACAAGGATCTTCCCGAATCCGAAATGCTCCATGTTCTTACTGCGGGCGGTGCGGATATTCTTTTTTACGATGAAAAAAAGGAGGATTTTCTCCGTGAGCATAGAGCAGAGCTTGGAAAGATAAAATATTTCGTTGGATTTGACAGAAACGAGGACGATGGAGATTTTCTTTCCTTTAAAAGACTTATAAAAAAAGGAAAGAGTCTCGATACTGCTGAATTTAAGAAGGCAAAAAGAGACGAAAACAAGATGAAAATGCTTGTATATACCTCGGGAACGACGGGAGTTGCCAAGGGAGTTATGCTAACGGAGCATAATCTTGTCTCGATGGTGTATTACGGCCTAATGACCTCCCATATGTATGATGTGGGACTTTCCGTGCTTCCCTATCATCATACCTATGAGAGCGTTATAGATATTCTTGCGGGGCTTCACTATCATTCTACCATCTGTATAAACGACAGCGTAAAGAACGTAAGAAAAAATCTGGATCTTTTCAAACCCGAATTTATTTATCTCGTTCCTGCCTTTGCTGAGGCTTTTTATAACAATGTGATGAAGAATATAAAAAAGGGGGGAAAGGAAAAGAATCTCAAGCGAGGCATTGCACTCTCAAAATCATTGCTGAAGGTGGGCATTGACCGCCGTCGCGAGATATTTGCCGATATTCATAATGCCTTTGGCGGAAATCTCAAAAGGATCGGATGTGGCGGTGCGCCTATCAGACCTGAAATCGCAGATTTTTTTAACGATATTGGCATAGTTTTTTCAAATGGTTATGGAATAACAGAATGTTCTCCCCTCGTCAGCCTTACAACGCTTAAAATCAATAAGCCCCACACGGCGGGAATAAGGATCCCTTGCCTCGAATGTAGGATCGACAAGCCTGATGAGGATGGAATAGGCGAGATATGCGTTAAGGGCGATACCGTTATGAAGGGATATTATAACGCCCCCGAAAAAACGGCAGAGGTGCTTAAGGACGGCTGGTTCTATACAGGCGATTACGGCAAGATAGATAAAGAAGGTCTCTTGGTAATTACGGGAAGAAAGAAAAATATCATCGTTTTGAATAATGGGAAAAACATCTATCCCGAGGAGATCGAGGGCTATATCGGAGGCATAGATTATGTTTGCGAGGTTATCGTAAGCTCAATAAAGAATGAACACGGAAGTGAGATAGGTCTCAAGGCGGAAATCTATCCTTATTCACCTAAGGACGAAGAAACTGTGGCAAGGGATGTAAAGGAAGCTCTGGCAAATCTGCCTTCTTACAAGCAGATCTCTAAAATAATCCTTCGAAGCGAGCCTTTTGAAAAGAATTCGACCAATAAAATCAAAAGAAAATATAATTGATGTTATTAAAAGAGACATAAATTCTCTTTTTTGCATCCAACTAACTGAAAAAAAGCACAAAGAAAAAAGTGCGTAAAAACAAAATAAGCGGTGCAACTGCAATAGTTACACCGCTTATTTTTAAAACGTCCTTAGCATCCCGACGCTTTAACGCCTTGATCTTTTATTTAAATCATCTTTTATCTTATCCCGTAATTTTCGATAATATAGTCCATATCCTTATCGCCCCTGCCCGAGAGATTGATAAGAACGGAGCCGTGCGCCATCTGCTTCGCCAGCTTCATGCCGAAGGCTACCGCATGGGAGCTTTCGATTGCGGGGATTATTCCTTCCATCCTTGCAAGCTTGTAGAATGCGTCGATGGTCTCTTCATCGTCGATAACATCATATTTAACTCTGCCTATCTCCTGGAGGAATGCATGCTCAGGACCTGAGGAAGGATAGTCAAGACCGCTGGCAACAGAATATACGGGAGCCGGCTCGCCGTTTTTGTCTTTCAGCATGATGCTGTTGAAGCCGTGCATGATGCCCTCCGTGCCATAATTAAGACTTGCCGCATGGTCGCCAAGCTTAGGCCCTCTTCCCAGAGGCTCGACTCCGTAGATATCAACGGGATCGTTGAGGAAGCCGGCAAAAAGTCCCGCCGCATTTGAGCCGCCGCCAACGCAAGCAACGATGGCAGAGGGCAGATGTCCCGTCATCTCGATGAACTGCTCTCTTGCTTCGATTCCAACAACGCTCTGGAAATCGCGAACCATCATCGGGAATGGATGAGGTCCGAGAACAGATCCGATGCAATAGATGGAATCTTTATATTCCTTGCTGTATGCGTCAAACGCAGCGTCAACAGCCTCCTTGAGGGTTTTCAGTCCGTGAGTTACTTCAACAACATTCGCTCCGAGGATCTTCATTCTTGCAACGTTGGGTGCTTGCTTCTTGATATCAACAGAACCCATGTAAATATCACATTCAAGACCAAAATAAGCCGCTGCAGTTGCAAGAGCAACACCGTGCTGGCCCGCACCGGTCTCCGCAATTACCTTATTTTTGCCCATATATTTTGCAAGAAGAGCCTCGCCCATGCAGTGATTGAGCTTATGTGCGCCCGAATGATTAAGGTCTTCTCTCTTTGCATAGAGCTGAACTCTTCCGCCAAGGGCGTCGGAAAGCCTTTCAAGGTGAGATACGGGTGTTGGTCTGCCCTGAAATTCCTTTCTTATTCTGCGAAGCTCCGCAATAAATTTTCTCGACTGGCATATTGAGTAATACGCCTCTGTTATTTCTGCCATTGCGGCCTTCAGTTTTTCATCGACATAAACTCCGCCGTATTTTCCGAAATAGCCGTCCTTATCCGGATAATTATTAAAATAAGTGTCAAAATTGATTCCGCTGAATTCCATTTTTGCCTCCTGAAAAATAAAAGTCCCGAGTATCGAAAGATACTCGGGACGAATAAACTTTTACTTTATCCGCGGTGCCACCCGATATGAGCCAATGGCTCGCTCACTGCATACGATCATATGCTTGCCCATGGTAACGGAAGCCGCCGTCGAATCCTACCCGGCGAATTTTAATATCATATCGCCCTCGGTTCGCCCTCGAAAGTCCATTCACTGCACCGCACTTACCGCACTCGCACCGTCTGCGGCTCTCTTTGAAGAGCTTAATGCACTTACTATTCTTTCTCATCGGTTTAGAGTAGTATATCACAGAAAGCCCCCTTTGTCAAGGATTTTTAAAAAATTTATTTTAACCGCGTCTTGAAGTTATCAGCTCAATGCATCATTTGTTATAAAATACGCATATATCCGAATCGACGACCGCCTTTGTTTTTCAGTATGTTTCGTCAAAATAAAAGAAAAGTCCACAAGCGAACACGGAAAAGAAAAAATGGTGCTCTTGACTTGCTCTGCTTTTTGTGATATACTTTTATCATACCAGATTTGTGAGGTTTGTTATGAGTTTTTCTTCTAAGCTTTTAATTGGTGTAAATAAGCTCTTTCCCCTCCCTCTTCATCCCTTCAATACTCAAGCAGAGGGGGGCATAAGCTATGCAGAATGGCAATATCAGAGGGGCGAGGACACGATAAAATTTTATCTTGAATATACGAACAAGGAAAATATTTTTTTGGGAAAAGACGTCCTTGATGTGGGCTGCGGAGCAGGCGGAAAATCTCTTTTTTACCTTGAATGCGGTGCAAACAAGGTGGTGGGAATCGACATCGTTCCGAAATATAAGGAAGAATCCGAGGTCCTTGCTTCAAAGCTGGGTCTTCGTGGCTTTGAATTTCAGCTCGATGACGCCAAAAGCACGAGCTTTCCCGACAGCAGCTTTGATACCATTATTATGAACGACGCCATGGAGCATGTTGCAGAGCCGGAGGCGGTGCTTCGTGAAATGCACAGGATTTTGAAGCCTCAAGGAAAGCTATATGTCAATTTCCCGCCCTATAATCATCCTTACGGTGCCCATCTCAGCGATGTTATCGGAATTCCGTGGGTTCAGTGCTTCTTCTCGGATAAGACCATGATAAAGGCGTATAAGGAGCTTGTTTCGGACAAGCCCGACGGTAAGGACAGAATAGATTTCAGAATAGGCAAAAATGAAAAGGGAGAGGAATTTTTCTCCTATATCAATAAAATGACCATTAAAAGGTTCAAAAAAATCAATGAAGATTGCCCCTTTAAGGTCAGCTATTATAAGGAAGTACCCCTGCGTTCATTCCTGCACCCGCTTTGCAGAGGATTTTTACGGGAATATTTTGTAAAAATGGTCGTTTGTGTTTTTGAAAAATAAAATAGGTTTTCGCAAAAGAGGATGAGCCGATTCACAGAAATGAATTTCGGCTCATTTTTTATAGAAATGAATCGTATATGCAAAATGCATATAAAACCTTTCAAAAAATTGTTTTTTTTGTCAAAAACGATAAAATGACGAAAAAAAGAAAAAATTGCTTGACAAATCGGGTTTTGTTTATTAAAATATATGTAAAGATTATGATGGGAAAAAGGTTCACAAGGCATTAAAGAGAGCCGTCGGATGGTGTGAGACGGTATGCGGAGTGTTTTCCGTCTCCTCCCTGAATCCCCGACCCAAAAGCAGCCTTCATCGGTGCGCTCAGTAGACTCGGGCGGGTTCTCCCGTTAAAGAGAAGTCTTGTTGATGGACGAGGCATAGAGTGGGCGGCACAGCCGTCAATGCAGAGTGGTACCGCGGAGAATATTGTTTTTTAAAATATCTTCGTCTCTTTTATGCAAAGGTTTCTGGCTGTTTGCGTAAAGGAGATTTTTGTTTTTTTACAGCAAAAATCTGTTACAGCCGAAAGACTGAAAGGAGATTTTTAAAGATGAGTACGAGAAGAGAAAATAATGCTTCTATGAAGAACGTAAGTAAATATGCGCCCCAGTTCTTTGCCCCCGAGGGTGCTGCCATGGACTGGATGAAAAAAACAATGATAGAAAAACCCCCGTATTGGTGCAGCGTTGACCTGCGTGACGGAAATCAGGCACTTATAGTCCCCATGAGCCTTGAGGAAAAGCTGGAATTTTTCAAGCTTCTCTGCGAGGTTGGATTTAAGGAGATCGAGGTTGGTTTTCCGGCCGCTTCCGAGACCGAATACGAATTTTGCCGCACTATTATCGAGCAGGACCTTATTCCCGACGATGTGACGATTCAAGTGCTTACCCAGTCGCGCGAGCATATCATAGCTAAGACCTTTGAGGCAATAAAGGGAGCAAAGCACGCAGTTGTGCATCTGTATAACTCTACCTCGGTGGCGCAAAGAGAGCAGGTGTTCAAGCGCGATAAGGCAGAGATAACAGAGATAGCAAAATTCGGTGCAGAGCTTTGCAAAAAATACAGAGAAGAAGCGAAAAAATCGGGCGAGGGCAAGATAACATTCGAATACTCTCCCGAAAGCTTCACCGGAACAGAGCCTGAATACGCCGCCGAGATCTGCAACGAGGTCATTAAGATATGGGAGCCGAACGAGGATGATAAGGTAATTATCAATCTTCCCGTAACCGTATCTCATTCAATGCCCCACGTCTATGCAAATCAGGTGGAATATATGTGCAAGAACCTTTTGCATAGGGAAAATCTAATAATTTCGCTCCATCCTCATAACGACAGAGGATGCGCCGTTGCAGACAGTGAAATGGGTCTGCTTGCAGGCGGAGACAGGATTGAGGGAACTCTTTTCGGAAACGGCGAGAGAACGGGTAACGTTGATATCGTTACTCTTGCACTCAATATGTATTCACAGGGAATCGACCCCGGACTTGATTTTACGAATCTTCCTCAGATAACAAAGGTCTATGAAAAGGTCACCCGTATGCATGTCTATGAAAGACAGCCGTATAGCGGTCAGCTTGTGTTTGCTGCATTCAGCGGCTCGCATCAGGACGCTATCGCAAATGGTATGAAGCATAGGGTGGAAAAAGACGCAAAGATATGGAACGTGCCTTATCTTCCCATCGACCCCGCAGATATCGGCAGAGTTTACGAGGCAGATGTTATCCGAATAAATTCTCAGTCGGGCAAGGGCGGAATCGGTTATATCCTTGAAACCCAGTATAGCCATATGCTGCCTCCCAAAATGCGCGAGGCCTTCGGATATTATGTTAAGAGCATCTCTGACCATGAGCATAGAGAGCTTCAGGCAAGCGAGATTTATGATATCTTTATGCGTGATTTTGTCAATCTCACTACCAATATCGAGGTCAAAAAGGCTTTTTACGAGGATATTGGCGATGATATCAGAGCGACCTGCTCTGTGGTCATAAACGGAGAAGAAAAGGAAATAGTCACAGATGGAAACGGCCGACTGGATGCAGTGTCAAACGCTATACATTCCATAACTGGACTCGATTATGTCCTTGAGAGTTATACACAGCATGCGCTGGAGGGAAGCGCAAGTTCAAAGGCGGCTTCATACGTTAGCATTAAATATAATGACAATATCTATTGGGGTACGGGAATAAGCCACGATATAATTTAAGCCTCTGTAAGAGCGCTTGTAAGTGCTGTAAACAGATTGATTGACTCAGAAAAAGCAAATAAGGAGCTTAGATAAATTATGAAAATGACAGGAGCAGAAATCATCGTAAATACCCTCATTGAGCAGGGCGTTACCGATGTTTTCGGTTATCCGGGCGGTCAGGTGCTTAATATCTATGACGCCCTCTATAAAAACAGCGACCGAATAAACCACATCCTTGCGGCGCACGAGCAGGGTGCGGCTCATGCCGCCGACGGTTATTCAAGGGCCACGGGTAAGGTGGGTGTCTGCATTGCGACCTCGGGTCCGGGCGCAACAAACCTTGTAACAGGTATCGCAACGGCAATGCTCGACTCGGTGCCTATGGTGGCGATCACGGGAAATGTACCCTGCCCCCTTCTTGGCAGAGACAGCTTCCAGGAGATAGATATCGTGGGAGTTACACTTCCCATAACAAAGCATAATTACATAGTAAAGGACGTTACCGACCTTGCGGATACCATTCGCGAGGCATTCAGCATAGCAAAGAGCGGCAGACCGGGCCCCGTGCTTATAGATGTTCCGAAGGACATCCAGATAGCAGAATATGATTTTGAGGAGCAGGAGGTAGCTCCCAAAATTCCGCTTCCAAAGGCAAAGCAGAGTGAAATTGACGTAGCTGTTTCCATGATAAAGGAAGCAAAGAGACCCTATATCTACATCGGCGGCGGCGCAGCCGGTCTCGGGATGGGCAATGAGATAATGGCCCTTGCGGAAAAGATCGACGCCTATATCGGTTGCTCATTTATGGGGCTTTCCGCAATCCCCGGATCATGTGAAAGATTTCTGGGTATGCAGGGAATGCACGGTCATTTTTCTTCCTCCCTTGCACAGAAGGAAGCAGATCTTATTTTGGCTGTCGGAGTTCGTTTCAGCGACAGAGCAACGGGAAATACCGCAAAATTTGCAAAAAACAGCAAGATAATTCAGCTTGACCCTGATTTTGCCGAGATAAATAAAAATGTTAATGTTGAGCTTGGTATAGTTGCAGACGTTTACGACTCATTTACAAGGATTTCCGCAGCACTACCCGAGGCAAAGCACCCGGAATGGAATGAAAAGGTAAATGCGCTTAAGGCTCGCGAGGCAGAGCTTGAGAAAAAATCGGCAGAGAGAGCAAAGGGAGCTCTTACGCCCAAGAAGGTGCTTGATATAATCAACGAAAAGAAGCCCGAGCATACCGTTATCGCAACAGATGTCGGTCAGCATCAGATGTGGGTGGCGCAGTATGCGGATTTTGACAGTCCGAGAAGATTTGTTTCTTCGGGAGGTCTCGGAACGATGGGCTTCGGTCTCGGAGCGGCTCTCGGAGCGCAGGTGGGAAGCGGGGATACGACCGTGCTTGTGACGGGAGACGGAAGCTTTGGGATGAATCTCAACGAGGTGGCAACTGCCGTTTCCTACAATATTCCCGTAATTATAGTGATTATGAACAACGGAGTTCTGGGAATGGTCCGTCAGTGGCAAACCCTGTTCTTTGGAAGGAGATATTCCAACACCGTTCTTGGCAGGCAGACCGATTTCGTTAAGCTTGCAGAGGCTTTCGGCGCACTTGGAATAAGAGCTTCCACCCCGGATGAATTTTCAAAAGCCTTTGAAGATGCTCTTGCAGCAGGCAGGCCCGTAATTATTGATACCATAATTGATAAGGACGAGTTTGTGCTTCCTATGCTTCCCCCAGGTGGATCTATTGATGATATTATCGTTGATAAGGAGGAGGCAACAAAATGAGTAAATTTGTAATTGCTGTTTATGTTGAAAACAAAGCGGGAGTTCTTACAAGAGTAACGAGTATGTTTACCCGCCGAGGCTTCAATATTGATGCGCTTACAGTTGGAGAGACCGAAAACCCCGATTATTCCAGAATTACCATCACCCTTGACGGCGACGATTATATGCGTCAGATGCTGATAAATCAGATGAAGAAGCTTTATAATGTCAAAAAGGTCGAGGTGCTTAACGATTCCCCCATCACTCGAGAGCTTATGCTCATAAAGGTTAAAAACAACAGAGAGACCCGCTCGGATGTGCTTGATGCGACCAATGTTTACAGAGCAAAGGTCATCGACTATACCGCAAGCGAGCTTTGCATCGAGATAACGGGCGATCCCACTAAGATAGACGCATTTGTAAAGCTTATGGAGCCTTACGGTATCCTTGAAATGTGCCGCACCGGTATCGTCGCTCTCGAACGCGGCTCAGGCACGCTTCTCAACAAATAAAAAGAAAAATTTATATGTAAATAAAAGGAGAAAAACTCATGGCAAACATTTATTATCAGCAGGATTGCGATCTTAACAAGCTGAATGGCAAAACGGTCGCTATTATCGGTTACGGCTCACAGGGACACGCACACGCACTTAACCTCAAGGAATCCGGCGTTGACGTTATCGTCGGTCTTTACGAGGGGTCAAAGAGCTGGGCAAGAGCAGAGAGTCAGGGACTTAAGGTTATGACAAGTGCAGACGCTGCAAAGGCTGCAGACCTTATCATGATCCTCATAAACGACGAGAAACAGGCAAAGCTCTATAAGGAAAGCATCGAGCCGAATCTCACAGAGGGCAAGACTCTTGCATTTGCACATGGCTTCAATATCCATTTCGGATGCATCAAGCCCCCAAAGAATGTAAATGTTATTATGATTGCACCCAAAGGCCCCGGTCATACGGTTCGCAGCGAATATCAGGCAGGTAAGGGTGTTCCTTGCCTTATTGCGGTTGAGCAGGATGCAACGGGCGATGCTCTTGAGATCGGTCTTGCATATGCTCTAGGTATTGGCGGCGCAAGAGCGGGCGTTCTTGAGACAACGTTCCGCACAGAAACGGAAACAGACCTTTTCGGTGAGCAAGCAGTTCTCTGCGGCGGTGTTTGTGCACTTATGCAGGCAGGATACGAGACGCTCGTTGAAGCAGGCTATGACCTCAGAAACGCGTAATTTGAGTGAATCCACGAGATGAAGCTCATCGTTGACCTTATCTATCAGAGCGGTTTTGAGGGAATGAGATATTCCATCTCCAACACAGCGGAATACGGTGACTATATCACAGGGCCCAAGATCATCACAGAGGACACAAAGAAGGCAATGAAAAAGATACTTTCCGATATTCAGGACGGTACGTTTGCAAAGGACTTCCTGCTCGATATGTCGGATGCAGGCTCTCAGGTACATTTCAATGCTATGAGAAAGATCGCTGCAGAGCATCCTTCCGAGGTAGTTGGTAAGGATATCAGAAAGCTTTACAGCTGGGCAGACGAGGAGAAGTTCATTAACAACTGATTTTTTACAAAAAATGACATCGGGGGCTTTTTCATAAAAGAAAAGCCCCCTGTGCCAAAAATATTGTCTGTGGAAAAGGGCAAAACATTTTTTACCCCTTTCCATGAATAATATATCAATAATTCAGGAGGAATAATCATGATAAAGGATACAGTAGTTTGCGGAGCGCATAATGCACCACATCGTTCTCTATACAAGGCTCTTGGACTTACAAAGGAGGAGCTGGACAGACCCCTTATAGGTATCGTCAGCTCATATAATGAAATAGTTCCGGGGCATATGAACCTTGATAAAATAACCGAGGCTGTTAAAATAGGAGTTGCAATGGCGGGCGGAACACCAATCATGTTCCCCGCTATCGCAGTTTGTGACGGAATTGCAATGGGACATATCGGAATGAAATATTCTCTGGTCACCCGTGACCTTATTGCCGACTCCACCGAGGCTATGGTAATGGCACACGGCTTTGACGGCCTCGTTATGATCCCCAACTGTGATAAGAATGTTCCGGGACTTCTTATGGCGGCGGCACGACTCAATATTCCCACGGTTTTCGTCAGTGGCGGCCCCATGCTTGCGGGTAGAGTTGGCGGAAAAAAGACCAGCCTTTCCTCTATGTTTGAGGCTGTTGGCGCATATAAGGCAGGAAAGATAGACGAAGAAAAGCTTGAGGAATTTGAATGTAAGACCTGTCCCTCCTGCGGCTCTTGCTCGGGAATGTATACGGCAAATTCCATGAACTGTCTTACCGAGGTCCTTGGAATGGGCCTTGGCGGCAACGGAACTATTCCCGCAGTTTATTCTGCAAGGATCGAGCTTGCAAAGCATGCGGGAATGCAGGTCATGGAGCTTATAAAGAAGGATATCAGACCCCGTGACATCATGACGGAAGCGGCTATCAGAAACGCTATCACAGCAGATATGGCTCTGGGCTGCTCAACAAACAGTATGCTCCATCTTCCCGCAATCGCAAACGAGTGCGGAATTGAATTTAACCTGGATATGGTAAATGAAATCAGCGAAAAGACCCCCAATCTTTGCCATCTTGCACCTGCAGGTCCTACATATATGGAGGATCTTAATGAGGCGGGCGGTGTTTATGCCGTTCTTCGTGAGATAGACAAACTGGGTCTCGTTGACACATCGGTATTGACGGTTACAGGAAAAACTCTCGGAGAAAACATAGAAAATGCTTACAACCGTGACCCCGAAACCATCAGAACGATTGATAATCCTTTCTCAAAGACCGGAGGAATTGCCGTTCTCCGCGGAAATCTTGCTCCTGACGGATGCGTTGTTAAGAGAAGCGCAGTTGCTCCCGAAATGCTCGTTCACGAGGGACCCGCAAAGGTATATGAGAGCGAGGAGGAAGCTATCGCCGCAATTTATGCGGGCAAGATCGAAAAGGGAGACGTTGTCGTTATCCGATATGAAGGCCCCTCGGGCGGCCCCGGGATGAGAGAGATGCTTTCTCCTACCTCGGCTATTGCAGGAATGGGACTTGATAAGGATGTTGCTCTTATCACGGACGGACGCTTTTCCGGCGCAACGAGAGGTGCTTCCATCGGTCATGTTTCCCCCGAGGCTGTGAGTGGTGGTACTATCGCTTATGTTAAAGACGGCGACGTTATCTCCATCAATATTCCCGAATACAAGATAGAGCTTAAGGTTTCGGATGAAGAAATAGCAAAGAGAAAGGCAGAAATGCCCATAAAGAGAAAAGAAAATATCAGCGGATATCTTAAAAGATATGCGGCAATGGTAAGCTCTGCGGATAAGGGCGCAATTATAAACAGGTAAAGGAAGAAAAGCTATGGCAATGACAATGACACAAAAGATCCTCGCTTCTCATGCGGGACTTGATAGCGTTGAGGCAGGACAGCTCATTTTAGTTGAGCTTGACAGAGTTCTCGGCAATGATATAACCTCTCCCGTGGCTATCCGTGAATTTAACAACATGGGCATAAAGGATGTTTTCCACAAGGATAAGGTAACTATGGTCATGGACCATTTTGCTCCCAACAAGGATATAAAGGCGGCTGTTCAGTGCAAAATGTGCCGTGATTTCTGCGAGGAAAAGGAGATAACCCATTTTTATGATGTTGGTAGAATGGGAATCGAGCATGCACTTCTCCCCGAAAAAGGACTTGTTGTTGCGGGGGACGTGGTGATCGGAGCTGATTCACATACCTGTACATACGGTGCCCTCGGTGCGTTCTCAACAGGTGTCGGCTCAACAGATATGGCTGTCGGAATGGCAACGGGTAAGGCTTGGTTCAAGGTTCCCTCTGCTATTAAGTTCGTTCTTCACGGAAAGCTTAATAAGTTCGTTTCGGGCAAGGACGTTATTCTTCATATTATAGGCAAGATAGGCGTTGACGGCGCACTTTACAGATCAATGGAATTTACAGGTGAGGGTGTTAGATCCCTTTCCATCTATGATAGGCTTACCATTTGCAACATGGCAATAGAAGCAGGGGCAAAGAACGGTATTTTCGAGGCAGACGAGGAAGCTCTCCGCTATATCGCAGAACATTCCGAGAGAAAACCCGTGGTTTATACTGCAGACCCCGATGCGGAATATGACGAGGTGATCGAGATCGACCTTTCCGAGATAAAGTCCACGGTTGCGTTCCCCCATCTTCCCGAAAATACGCACACCATCGACGAGGTTGGCGATATAAAGATAGATCAGGTCGTTATCGGCTCTTGTACAAACGGACATTATAAAGATATCGAGGAAGCGGCAATGATAATGAAGGGCAAGACGGTGGCAAAGAATGTTCGTGCCATCATCATTCCCGCAACGCAGGATATTTATCTTAAAGCAATGGAAAACGGATTGCTTAAGATCTTCATTGAGGCGGGGTGCGTTGTTTCAACACCCACCTGCGGTCCTTGCCTTGGCGGACATATGGGTATTCTTGCCGCAGGCGAGAGAGCGGTTGCAACGACGAACCGTAATTTCGTCGGCAGAATGGGAGACGTTACAAGCGAAGTATATCTTGCCAGCCCTGCAGTTGCGGCCGCATCGGCTATTGCGGGCAAGATAGCAGACCCCGCTAATATTTAAGGAGGCAAAGGGTATGATTTTTACAGGTAAGGTTTTAAAATACGGCGACAATGTTGATACAGACGTTATCATTCCCGCAAGATATCTCAATACCATCGACAAAAAGGAGCTTGCCTCTCACTGCATGGAGGATATCGACAAGGAATTTACAAAAAAAGTCAAATCGGGCGACATTATGGTTGCCGGTGCAAATTTTGGCTGCGGCTCATCCCGTGAGCATGCGCCAATTGCAATAAAGGAAAGCGGAATAGCTCTTGTTATTGCCGAAAGCTTTGCAAGAATATTCTATCGTAATTCAATAAATATCGGTCTTGCAATTCTTGAATGTCCCGAGGCAGCAAAGGCAATATGCGAGGGGGACGAGGTCGAGGCAGATCTTGATAGGGGTATAATTTTCGATAAGACCACAGGCGAAAAATTTGAAACGAAGCCATTTCCCGCATTTATCGAAAAGATCATAAGCTGCGGCGGACTTGTAGAGGCTATAAGAAAAGGCGAGATAAAATAAAGTTAACAATTAAAGCAAGATTTCAATAACTAAGAAGAAAACAAAGAGTATACTCAAGTTGGAAAAGAGTCTTTTGCAAGTAAAGCGTTCTCATATAACGCAAGGGAGCTTGGTATTAAAGATAAGCTTGAATATAAAAAAGAACTGTATTAAAATAGCACATAGGTATTTGATTATTATATCAGATTTCCGAAAAGGGCGGAGAAGGAGAAAACTATGAATTTTAAAATAGCATTACTTAAAGGAGACGGAATAGGTCCCGAGATAGTTGACAGTGCTGTTAGAGTGCTGGAGGTAGTGGGTAGAAAGTTCGGACATGAGTTTGATTTTACGGCGTATGATATAGGCGGCATCGCTATCGACAAGCACGGAAAGCCTCTGCCCGAGGAGACGGTCAGTGGCTGTCTTGCAAGTGACAGCGTGCTTCTTGGTGCTGTGGGTGGACCGAAATGGGATGATCTGCCGGGAAATATCCGCCCCGAAAAGGCACTTCTCGGCATAAGAGAAGCAATGGGACTTTTTACAAATCTCCGTCCTGCAAAGCTTTACAGTGCGCTGAAGGATGATTGCCCCCTTCGCTCCGATATCGTCACAAACGGCTTTGATATTATGATAGTCAGAGAGCTCACGGGCGGTATCTACTTTGGCGAGCGCGGCATCAGAGAAGGCAAATACGGCGAAGAAGCATACGATACAGAATGTTATAGCCGCATGGAGATAGAAAGAATTGCAAGAGTTGCCTTTGAGAGTGCAAGAAAAAGAAGAGGTAAGCTCATAAGCATAGATAAAGCAAATGTTCTTGAATCTTCAAGACTCTGGAGAAGGGTAGTGAATGAGATAGCAGAGCAGTATCCCGATGTGGAATGCACGGATATGCTGGTGGACAACGCCGCAATGCAGCTTGTACGCAATCCTGCACAGTTTGATGTTATCGTAACCTCAAATATGTTCGGGGATATCCTTTCCGATGAGGCTTCGCAGATAACGGGCTCTATCGGTATGCTTCCTTCTGCTTCTCTCGGGGAAACCAAGAGGGGACTCTACGAGCCGATCCACGGCTCCGCCCCCGACATTGCGGGAAAGGGACTTGCAAACCCGATTGCAACCATTCTTTCCGCCGCTATGATGCTTCTCTATTCTTTTGACCTTTCCGAGGAGCATGACTGCATCGTAAATGCAGTGAATAGGGTGCTTGAGGAGGGCTTCAGAACCGCCGATATCGCACATGGAGCTTCTTCCCTTTCAACCGCGGAGATGACAGACAAAATAATAGAGAGACTTTGAGCGAAAAATGAAAAAAACAGAAAAAATGTATCTTGAACTTTGCTCCTTCGCTGTTTTTGGCAAAATGCTGAAAAAGCCGCTTTTTACTTTGTTTATGGAGTACGCAAGAGCAAGGGACGAGGACGAAAAACTGCAGAAATATTCTGCCTTTGTTTCCGAAATCTATCGAGGAGGAGCATCCCTTCCTCACTGTGTAAAAAGTCTTGTTTTCGAGGATGAGAATGTTTATATACGAGCCGTGGGGAATATGGAAAAGATATCACGCTCCATGCATATGGCAGTGGAGCATGAGCTTACGGTTCTCACGGAATTTGCATCTCTTACGGTTGAGGATTTTCGTGCGGATATGGGAGAGAAGCTGTTCCTTCCGCCATTCGAGGCGGGAAGTGCCGACATAAAGACGGAATACGAGAGCAGACTTCGGGGCATCAGCAAATACGGTTACGGGGTTTTCGCTTCAAACGGGATGTTCTATGTTTCAAATGACGGAGAGATACTTCCCATTGCCAGTGCAGACCGTATAACTCTTGATAAATTCGTAGGTTATAAGGAAGAAAGACAAAAGGTGCTTTCAAATACCGAGGCATTTCTTTCGGGCAGACCCGGCGCAAATATTCTCCTTTATGGAGATGCGGGAACGGGCAAATCTTCAACCGTAAAGGCTGTTGCAAATCACTTTTTTGATGAGGGACTGCGTCTTGTTGAGGTCAGAAAAAACCAGCTCCTGATGCTCCCCAAAATTATGGGCGAGATAAGTGGCAATCCTCTGAAATTCATCATCTTTATCGACGACCTTTCATTTGGCGGAGACGAGGATTTCAGTATGCTGAAGGCAACTCTTGAGGGATCGGCATCTGCAAAGGCGAAAAACGCCGTTATCTATGCCACGAGCAACCGCCGACATATTGTAAAGGAGACTTTTTCGGACAGAACGGGAGACGATCTGCACAGAAATGACACCATTCAGGAAAATCTATCACTTTCTGCCCGCTTCGGCTTAACGGTGCTTTTTGCAAAACCAGAAAAGAAGCTCTATCTTGAAATAATCCACGAGCTTGCAGAGCGGCATGGCATTGAAGTTACCGAAGAGCTTGAAATAAAAGCCGAAGAATTTGCCCTCAGACGAGGATACAGAAGCGCAAGATGCGCAGAACAATTTATCGAAAGCTTAATGTAAGGAGTTTTTCATATGATGACGCTTGATAATGTTTATAAAGCGGGGTATAGCCTTAAAAACGTGGTCAGAATGACCGACGTTATCTATGCCCCAAAGCTTTGCCCCGGAACAGAGCTTTATTTGAAAACGGAAAATCTGCAGATAACAGGCTCATTTAAGGTCAGAGGCGCATATTATAAGATGTCCAAGCTCACAGAGGAGGAGAAAGCAAGGGGAGTTGTCGCTTGCTCTGCGGGAAATCACGCACAGGGAGTAGCGCTTGCTGCAACAAAGTACGGTATTAAGAGCATTATCTGTCTTCCCGACGGAGCGCCTATCTCCAAGGTTGAGGCAACAAAAGAATACGGTGCTGAGGTTTGTATGGTG
>JAZUPD010000052.1:0-11400 GCA_045604985.1 Eubacteriales bacterium | reverse complement strand
GACCCTTAACTGCGGGGAACGGAGGACGGGGACGAGGCTCGCCGCGGTTACCCTCGATAGAAGTCATAAGAGCCGTTTCCTCACCGCAAACGAATGCGCCTGCGCCAAGACGGATGCTCATATCGAAATTAAAGTCTGTGCCAAAGATATTTTTACCGAGAAGTCCCAATTCCCTCGCCTGCTCAATAGCTATGGAGAGACGATTAACAGCTATAGGGTACTCTGCTCGAACGTAAACATAACCCTCGTCTGCACCGATAGCGTAAGCTGCGATAGCCATAGCCTCAATTAGAGCATGGGGGTCACCCTCAAGGATAGAACGGTCCATGAACGCACCAGGATCACCCTCGTCTGCGTTACAAGCAACATACTTCTTAACCTGTCCGCGGTTGCTTGAAGCGAACTTCCACTTAAGACCTGTGGGGAAACCTCCGCCTCCGCGTCCTCTGAGTCCGGAATCAAGGATAGTCTGGATAACATCATCGGGAGTCATCTGTGTAAGAACCTTCTGAAGTGCAAAGTAACCGTCCATTGCGATATACTCTTCGATGTTCTCGGGGTTGATAACGCCACAGTTACGGAGAGCAACTCTATGCTGCTTCTTATAGAACATTGTTTCGCTAAGGGAAGCTGCTTTAGCCTCTTCCTCGCCCTGTACATCGCCTGTGTCATTATAAACAAGGCGATCAACTATACGACCCTTCATAAGATGCTCGTCAACGATCTCGGGAATATCCTCCTCGGTAACTCTGCTATAGAATGTTCCCTCGGGGTAAACGATCATGATCGGACCGAGAGCACAGAGTCCGAAACAACCGGTCATAACGATTTTTATCTCGTCTTCAAGACCTTTAGCTTTAAGTTCATCTGCGAGCTTGTCATGAAGCTTCATACTTCCGGAAGAAGTACAGCCTGTACCGCCGCAAATAAGTACATGTGAACGAATCATATGTGTTTTTTCCTCCTAATTACTTCTTAAGCGCACCAATTGTGTACTCGGTAACGACCTTGCCGCCCTTAATGTGCTTTTCGATAACTTCCTTTGCACGTTCTGCGGTCATTTTTACATAAGTAACCTTTTCAGCGTCCTTTGTGTAAACCTCAACAACGGGCTCATATTGGCAAATGCCTATGCATCCTGTCTGAGCTACCATAACGCTGTCGCTGAGTCCCGCCTTATTTACGCCTTCTACGAATGCGCTGAGAACGGGACGTGCGCCTGCTGCGATACCGCAAGTAGCCATGCCGACCACAATACGTGTTTCGCCGCTGGAAGTACGCAGAGCAACCTTGTCCTGCATTTTGGCCTTTATGGCCATAAGTTCTTCAAGTGACTTCATGGTAAAATTCCTTTCGCTTTATATAAATTTTTTTTATACGATATCTATTCCCTCATACTGCTCATAAAGGTTTTCACCGATCCAAGCGAGTATTTCGGGTTCATTCAGCGGTATATCTCCGAGAACGGCTTTTATTTCGGCACATGAGAGGTAGACCTCACCGTTTTCTTTTTTATGCCTATAAACGAAATCAATATTGGGAGAACCCTGAATGAGAGTTTTTACTGTTTCGACCATATCTCCGAGAGGTATAAAATCAATATGATTTTTCCCAAATCTCGCCATGGTCACGGTGCCGTGGTCAGCACTCACCGATTCATGCACCGATGTGATCTTAACATAACCGCCCGTCATTTCTGCGAGCATTTTTAGAAACGGTATTCCAAGACCTACCTTTCTCGTCTTCCTCGTGGTAAAAAAAGGATTCTCAAGCTTTTCGAGCTGTTCCTGAGTCATACCGCAACCATTATCACAAACGGTAAAATCAAGCCATTCTCCGTCCTCGCAAAGCTCCACGGAAATTTGAGTTGCTCTTGCTCTTACGGAATTCATTGTGATATCAAGAACATAAAGTGAAAGCTCATCCATTTTTTACACCGCCCTTTCCGAGAAGATAGTCAATAAGGGCATTTCTGACCTTGTACGAGGAATAGGGCTCATCCGGCAGCTCGACCTCAAAGCCATCCTCCGAAATATCGGCAAGATTATGGGCATCGGACGAGGCAACATGAATAAGTCCTCTTTCCTTTATTATGGGAAAACGCTCAAGTGAATCATCGAGAGAGCCGATGTCATTCAGCTCAAAGCAAGTAAATGCCGGCTCAGGGGGAAAATCTCCGAGCATTGCAATAATTCCATTTGAGCTACGGTCTATATGAGCCGGGTAGCAAACTCCACCTCGCCCTGTGACCTCATCGTGTGCCTCGTCAAGAGATATATTAACAGCATTTATCAGCAAAAAAACCTCTTCGCCGCATATTTCATCATTTTCATCCATGATGAGCTGTTTTCCAAAAATATTCGGATCGTTTTTTATCTGTATCCTTCTGCTTTCGATAAATTCACCAAAATCCATTGCATCCTCAAGGCTTCTGAAAAGGCAGACGGCATGAATATCTTCGCTTGTTGTAAGCTCAACTCCTGCAACGGGGATAATTCCGTATGCCCTTGCAGCCTTGAAAAACGCAGGACAGTTTTTTGTGCTGTTATGGTCGGTAAGTGCAGCGATCTGAAGCCCGTTAAGCGTTGCCATTCCGGCAATATTTGCGGGGGTCATGTCATCGTCGCAACAGGGTGAAAGACAGGAATGGATATGCAGATCGCACTTGTAGCAACTCATACCGCACCGGCCTCATGCAATCTCACACATATCTCAAATGACGAGAGAGGTGAGCGCAAAACCGTTATACCGTTTTCATTTGCAAGCTTCAGCACATCATCCTGAAGCTCAACATCCTCAGCAAATATTACTGCCGCAGGCTCGGTAAGGGTTGCAACAGCCACAACATTCACATTTGACATGATCGTAATCCAAAGGTTGTCGCATTCCACATGACTCATAGCCCTGCTGAGAAGATCTCCTACGTAAACACCGCAAAATTTCTTTGAAGTGTCTCCGCAGATGACTTCGGCTTCTATATTCCTACAAATATCATTTACCGTCATCATCATTCCCCTCATTATTATATCGGCAGTCGGGAATATCTGTCTCCGAATAAAAGAGCTCTTTTCCTATTCCCTTTTTCCTTAAAATTCGTCGAAGAATTACCGTACATTCATCTGCACAGGTCTCCTTTTTGACTATATCCTCGGCAAATGCCATACAAGTTGGCGCACCGCAGGAGCCGCAATCAAGACCGGGCAGTTTTTTGGTTATTTCTTCGATATCGTGCATCATTCGCATTGCCGTTTTTCGGTCGGATGAAAGCGCACTGTAAGGATTGTATTCCACCTGTTTTTCCTGAAAATATTTATCAGGAATCCAATCGCTTGCAGGCCTATTTGGGGAAACGGGCAAATACCGTCTCAGCGATTTAAGTCTCGCCTGAGCGATATATGGGTTTGCAACCGTCATCGCACCGCCAACGCATCCTCCGTTGCAGGCATTAAGCTCAACGAAATCGAGGTTGTGGATATCAGAGCTGTCGATTCTATCCAGAACTCTGATACAGTTTTCAATACCGTCTGCCGCAAGATAGCGGTCATTAAGTATTGCGGTTGATTCACCGCCGGTTGATGCCCACCCGATACCGATAACTCCCGCCTCGGTATTCTCAAGTGGCTCTTCTCCTCTTTTCATAACGTCAAGCAAAGCGAAATATACATCCCTCACAGAAACCGTTGCAGAGACGTAATTTCGTTCTCCCGAAAAGTTATTTCTAACATAACTTACCTTAGCGGGACACGGCGAAATAAATATTATTCCGATATCCTTCTCCTCAAGCTCGGGATGCTCACTCATCGTCTTTTCCTTTGCCAACATAGCGGCAATGTCAATAGGCGGAAGAATCGGCATTATATTTTCGCACAAATAAGGATAATTCATACTGATTATCCTCGTAATTGCGGGACAGGCAGAGCTGATCACCGGCTTTTTGATGTCTTCGCGATTTATATACTTGCGAGTATATGCGCTCACAAGCTCCGCCGCACAAGCCACCTCAAAAACATCGTCAAAACCAATGTCGTGAAGACCCTTGATTATATATCCGATATTGTCGAGATTGTCAAACTGTCCGTAAAAGGACGGTGCGGGAAGCGCAACAGTATATTTGTAATCATTCAGAACAGCAAGACTGTCGTGAGTCGCTTTTTTCGCCTTTGATGAGCAAATCTTTATGCACTCACCGCAGTCGATGCATCTTACCGAATTGATTACTGCATGCCCGTCGTGGATACGAATAGCTTCGGTCGGGCAACGCTTAAGACAGGCGGTGCAGCCCTTACATTTTTCGATATCAAGCGATACCGAGTGTTTGTAAACCGACATCATATGTACCTCGATAGCTTCATTTGTGTGGTAAGGCTCAGATCTTAACCTTCATGGTAACAGTCGTTCCCTCACCTATAACGGTATCGACATTCAAATAGTCCGTATATTTTTTCATGTTCGGGAAGCCCATTCCCGCTCCGAATCCAAGATTTCGGATATTATCGTGAGCTGTTGAAAATCCCGCCTGCATCGCAAGATCAACATCGGGTATTCCGGGGCCCTTGTCGCTGAGAATAATAGTGACCTCCTCACTCGACACCTCAACATCTGCAGTGCCTCCGTTTGCATGGATCACCATATTTATCTCGCCCTCATACATCGCAATTGAAACCTTGCGAATGACCTCGGGGTCATAGGAAAGCTGACGCAGCTTTTTCTTGACCACCACCGATGCCGCTCCGGCACTTGAAAAATCCGAACCGTCGATATCAAAATGGAATTTCAAAGCCTCAGACATATCAGTCCTCGGCATTTCTTGAAAGACCTGCCATATAGAGGACACCGCTGGCCTCAAAAGCACGCTTTGCGGTACACATAACGGCTATGCCGCTCTCCTCTGCAAGCTCGATCATTTCATCTGTCGGCCTTTTGTTTCTGGCAAAAACTATGCAGACCATGTCCATCATATTTGCAGTACGGATGACCTGAGGATTAACGAGGCCCGTAATAAGGACGCCTTGATCCTTAACATACGCAAGGACGTCACTCATCATGTCGCTGCAGCAAGCCGAAGCGACCTCATTGTCAAGCATGTCATCCCCTGTCATTACATTTGCGCTGAGAAGATCTCTGATCTCACTGATTTTCATATCATTTCTCCGATACGTTTGCGGCAGAGCCGCAGAATAAAACCAAATGGGTGATTATCAAAATGGATTAGCGGTACTTTGCAATGATCGAAGGAACATCTTCCTTTGTAAGTCTTCCGTAAACATCACCGTTAATGGTAAGAACGGGAGCAAGACCGCAAGCACCGATGCAACGAGTAGCCTCGATTGAGAACTTTCCGTCAGAGGACGTTTCGCCCGATGACATACCAAGCTCATTGCAAATCTCATCAAGGATATCGCCCGAGCCCTTAACATAGCAAGCAGTTCCAAGGCAAACAGCGATAGCCACCTCGCCATCGGGATTAAGCTTGAACTGTGCATAAAAAGATACGATGCCGTAGATTTCCTCAAGGGATACACCGGTCTTTTCTGCGATTATCTTCTGAACCTCTATGGGAAGATAGCCGTAGATACTCTGCGCCTCCTGAAGGATCGGCATCATTGCACCTTGCATACCGTTATACTTCTCGATAACAGCAAGCAGTTTTTCTTCCTGCTCTGCAGTGCCGTGAAATTCGACCGTAGTCAATTTCTTTTTCATTGTTGATACCTCCGTTTGTTAAAAAAATAACAAGTTGTTTAAAACTGTACGGTGCGCCGAAACGCACCGAAACACAGTGATGACTACATTATACTACATAAACTTTAAAATGTCTATATATTTCGAGAAAATAACAAAAAGTTTACAATTTGCGACCTAATTTCGTAACATTGATAAATTTTTATCACACTCCTGTCAAATTTTTTTCGGATGATGGAAATACGAAGTGCAGTGTCACAAGCTCGTCAAAGACGAAAAGAGCCGAACAAAATGTTCAGCTCTTTAACTTATTCAAGAATATAAACTCTCATGTTTCTTCTTCCAAATTGAAGAAGCTCAGCTCTCGTTCCCTCCATACAAACATCAATACGCTTGCCCTTGAAGTTTCCGCAATCCTCGGCAGAACGGTAGCCTATCTCACCCCAATTTCCCGTGATGAACATTTTTGTTCCGTAAGGAATTACCTTTGGGTCAACGGCAACGACTTCTTCATTTGCAACGTGTCCGGTCGAAGTAATACCGCCGGTATGATATGCTGTTGCAACAACATCTATGTAATAAGAATAGTTATAAACCGTTCCGTCATTAGACTTGATCGTTCCGCCAACGCCTTTATAATATACTGCATCAACAGGTTCGCTTATTATCTCCTCGGAAACAACCTGACTGAGAGTAACAGCTCCGTTAACCATGGTTACTTTCTTCGTAACAGACTTGATCCCACTCTTTCCATTTTCGGCAAGTGAAATAGTCCCCTTTTTTATTACCTGCGAATCCTTATAGACGGTTTCAAATGGAATCTCCGTCTCCTCTGTGTAAATCTCCGTTGTAACAACACTTACCGAAAGAGTCATGCCATCGCTTATCATTTCAGATGCCGAATGGCTCAAAGCATTATCTTCTCCCAGCTCAATATGGAGTCTATCAAGAAGCGCTCCGACAGTCATTATTGGAGAATTGCACCTTACGTATTCCTTGCCGCCATATATTACGGTAACGACAGCACGATCCGTCTTTTCAGATGCTTCTATTTTTGAAGAAACAGTCTCTGCAAAGACAGCTTCTTCTCTCGGGGCTTCCGTTATCTCAACCGCCGCAACACAGATTATCGAAAAAACAAGAAGAAGCGCAGTAATAACAATAGGCACGATTCTATTCTGAACATTCTCATTATTTTCCGACTCCGATAAATGTCGAATGGTCATAATCTTTCGCATAAATTTCTGTCCGCTCCTTTCTAACCGTTTTTTGAAGCTTATTCCAAAACCCGCAAGATTATAACACATAAAAATCGGTTTGTAAACCCTTTTCTTTGATTTTTGTATATTTTTACCAAAAATAATGGGTTTTTAGGAAATGGAGAATATTTATGGGTATTTCATATAAAAAATGACAAAAATCGTATTATAAGAAAGTCATCAGATAATTTTTTTGATGTCCTCGTCTTTTCCCATCACCATCAGATGCTCATCTTCCTTTATAATATAATCGGGAGACACGGTGGCTCTGAAAATTCCGTCGGATTTTTTATATCCGAGAACATTCAAATTATATTTGACTCTGAAATTTATGTTTTTTATGCTCTTTCCTACCCAAGCCTTTTGTGGAGTCATCTCATAAATGGCATACTCGTCTGTGAGCTTGATATAATCAAATATCTGATCCGAACTTTCGCTTATGGCAAGTCTTCTCGTAACATCACGTTCGGGATAAATTATAAAATCCGCACCGACCTTGCGGAGAAATTTATCCTGAATATCATCGGTAGCTGATGAATATATCCTCTTTGCTCCAAGCTCGTTCAGACGGCTGGTGACCTCAAGGCTTGAGCGAAGATCGCCTCCGACGCATACAAAGCACGCATCAAAATCCGAAACGCTGAGACTTTCCAGAACGCCGGGAACCGTACAGTCGGCAACCTTTGCAGACGTTGCATATTTCAGCATTTCTTCAACCGCCTCCGGATTTTTATCAAGAATAAGTGTTTCGCATTTTCTGTCAAAAAGCTCCACGCAAAGATGCTTTCCAACAGTTCCAAGTCCCACAATTAAAAATTGCTTCATTCACAATCCCTCCTCTAACCTATAATTATTTCCTCGGTAGGCGCACTTATGCTGGGCTGTGCTTTTTTCTGCATCATTGCCGCCGCAAAGGATATGCTTCCCACCCTTCCGAGATACATAAGAATTATTATTACATATTTTGAACTCATGCAAAGCTCTCTCGTTATGCCAGTTGTCATTCCAACGGTTCCCATGGCAGAAAAGGTCTCAAAAAGCACATCTGACATACCGAGAAACGGCTGAAGTGCCATTATTATCGCAGCACCGACCAAGGCAAGTGAAAGATTTGTAAAAGCAACCGTTATTGCTTTTTTTACAGCAGGATCGCTTATTCTCCTTCCGAAAGCAGAAGGATATGTATTCCCTCTCATAGTCGAAACAGCATGAAGGACTATTACCGCAATGGTGGTAGTCTTTATGCCGCCTGCCGTTGAGCCTGAGCTTCCGCCGACATAAAACAAAAACATAATAAGAAGCCTTCCCGCTTCCGAAAAAGCAGCAGTATCGGTAACATTCATTCCTGCAGTTCTTGCACTTACCGAAGCAAAAAATGACGCAATTATCTGATCTCCGAGAGGCAAAGACTTATTTGAAGAGTTTCTTTCAAATATAAACATAAGAAGCGCACCGCCAAAGATCAATATTGCGGTGGTAAAAAGAACGAGCTTTGTATGGAAACTGTATTTTTTGAAACGAATGCCGTTTTTCAAAATATCGTCCCAAACAAGGAAGCCTATGCCGCCTATCGTTATCAGGAGCATGATCGTCACCGTAATGACTATATCCGAGGAATAATGCATCAGCGATGAATAAGGCTCGATCACACCCATAAGGTCAAATCCCGCATTACAAAAAGCGGAAATCGAATGGAAAACGCCAAACCAGATCGCCTTTCCCAAAGGAAAATCAAAAGCAAATCTGACCGAAAGTATAAGAGCGCCGATACCCTCGATTATAAGAGTACCGAGAATGATCTTTTTTGTCAGACGCAAAATTCCACCGATATTTGAAGAATTTATGCTCTCTATCATAAGCTCTCGGCTTCTGATTCCGATACGTCTTTTCATCGCCATCATAAACAGAGTTGCTATCGTAACAAATCCAAGGCCGCCTATCTGAATAAGAATAATTATAACCGCCTGTCCGAAAAAGGACCAATATGTTCCCGTATCCACCGGGATAAGACCCGTAACGCAGGAGGCTGAGGTGACGGTAAACAATGCATCGGTAAAGGATGCACTCTCTCCGCTTGATGAAGATATGGGAAGCATCAAAAGCAATGTTCCCACCGCAATCATTATTGCATATCCAAGTGCTATCACCTGAACATAAGAAAGTCTGCTTTTCATTTTAATCTCCAAATAGAATATTAAAATAATCGAGAGAAATAACGCTCTTTGAATAGTTTATCTTATTTCCCACTATTCCCTTTATACGTTTAATATAAGCATCGTCAACCTCTGCGCCGTTTTTAGGTGTGAAGGTGCCGGTTCTTGCATCATAGGTTCCCTTATCGGTAAGCCAGCTATAGTTTGTCCAGAGAACGAGAGGCTCTGCCTCCGAGAAAACATCCCTTCCAACGAGAAGTCTGGAATCATATTCAATTCCGAACAGATTGAGTAGAGTGGGAAGAATATCAAGACTGTAAACAGGTGTATCAACCACAACCTTTTCTTCCCTATCCTCAAGGCATCCACTCCACATGATAAGTGCCGAGTGGTCTCGCAGAAAAATATTTCCCGCAGGGTCATATCCGTAAAGCTCGCCCAGATAATCCTTATCATTTCCCCATGATTCGCCCTTTTCAAGGCCATATGGATAATGGTCGGTGGAAATAACGATAACGGTGTCATCCGACATCCCCTTTTCCTCAAGCTGAGAAACGATATAAGAAAGTCCCTTTTCAAGCTCGTAATTTGCGGCATAATATGCTTTTATCGTCTCGGAAGCATTCATATTTTCAAAGGTTTCTCTGTTTCGCTTTGACATACTGTTTCCCGTCCAGCTGTAAAGACAGTGTCCGCTAACTGTCATGTAATAAATATTGAATGGTTCTTCACTGCAATATTTATCAAAGGTAAATTTCATCATCTCCTCGTCACTTGCGGGCCAACGACTTCCAACTCCATCTTCCATTCCGTTACCCATGCCGATAAACTCTGAATATCCGAAATTGGTATGGGTAAGATGGCGGCTGTAATAGGTATGGGAATTATTATGGTAGGCATAAGAATTATAGCCTTCTCTTGTGAGCGAATTTCCGATAGTGTAGTAAAGATTAAGACCAATGGTGTTCTTCATGCTCTTGACACCCGCCATGGGAACAAGTCCCATAAGCACCGAATATTCTCCCGTGGAGGTGCTTCCGCCCCATGCCGGCTGATAATAGTCGGTAAAGTTCACGCCATTTGAATATAAGCGGTAAAGAGTGGGAGTCATCACAGGGTCTATAACCTCCTTTGAGAAGGCTTCTGCCGTTATAAGAATGAGATTTTTCCCTTTAAAAAGTCCCGTAAATTCATTTTGAGACGTTGGTGCTTGACCTGCGATATAAGAATGAAGTTTTGCAACATCCGATTTCTTTTCACTCTCTGCAAGCGCAGCAAAATCAATATCCACCTCATTTTTTTCATATATAACGGGAGGTACGGGCGGGTCAACCGCTTCGGTATCTGTACCAAGCGTGTCGAGAACGTCGGTATCCTGTGCCATTTCGCTTTCAATAGGGTCAACAGGAGCAAATTCAAAATCCGAATCGCCTCCGCCGCCGATGGAATTGAGAATATCAAGTCCCATGGCATTTGTAAGACCGAAAGTGTGAACGGCATCGTCAAAATTATACTGCTTAGAGAGCTTCACCCTATCCACGGGAACAAGTGCAATAATGCCAAGGCACAAAAGCTGAGCCGCCAAAGCCGCACCCATCCTCATAAGAGGAACGCGAGAATCACGGTTGCCCGAAAGACTTCTGAAAAACAGGCAAAAAAGCACAAGCGGAACATAATAAAGAATAATAACCCAGATCCCCTTAAGCATTATCGTAAGCGCAATAGACGTAAAGCCCGTTGCAACATCCCCCGTGCCGCTAACTATTGATTCAAGATTCATGCAAGTCATAAAGGACTTAAAAACAAAATATTCAACGCAGAACAGCACGGGCGTAATTGCGAGAACAACTATACCGGTTAACTTTCTCCACCTCGGCTTTTTCACAAGCTCAATCGACGCACCGAGAACAGTGCCGAAAGCCCCTCCCGTAAGTATAAGATAAATCCACGTAAGGGTACTATAGCTAACGCCCATAAGAGCATACATAAAAATTTCAAAAAATATATACGTCAACGCCATAAATGCCCAAATAGGAAAACGGTATTTTCCCCTTGGGCGTCTGAACATTTGACTATTATTTATCATCGGTCTTTTTTCGTTATTCATTTATTTTTCCTTTTCAAAATATGTTTTGCCTTAATACAGTATATCACGATTTGTAGAATTTTGCATTTCGTTTTTATTACGATTTTGTTAATATAGGTTTTATATAAACACCTTGTGTAGATCTTAAATTTTTTATTCATATAGATCAGCGACCAAGATCTAAAAGGTCAAATGTTCCTTTTTGTCAAAAACACATCTT
>JAZUPD010000051.1:0-5710 GCA_045604985.1 Eubacteriales bacterium | reverse complement strand
CCCCATTTTTTATAAAAAAGTAAAATTGTTTGCTCTACACAAATCTCAATAGTCAAAGTCAACATAGTCGAAAAAGCTCTTTTAAATAAAGTCTCTAGTAATAGTTTACGAATACTCGACAATTTATTTAATTATAATCATCCGAGATAGCCAAGCCTATAGAGAAGTTCTGCATTGAGGACGCTTCCGCCTGCCGCACCGCGGAGAGTGTTATGAGAAAGTCCAACAAACTTATAATCATAAACCGTATCCTCGCGAAGTCTGCCGGCCGTAACACCCATACCACCGTAAATATCACGGTCGAGTGCCGCTTGAGGACGGTTATCCTCCTCAAAATATGTGATGAATTGCTCAGGCGCATGAGGTAGCTTAAGCTCCTGAGGTTTTCCTGAAAAATCTCTCCAGCACTGAAGAATCTCTTCCTTTGTGGGCTTATTCTCAAATTTTACAAATACAGCTGCTGTATGACCGTCTGTTACGGGAACACGGATGCACTGGGATGTGATAACTGTGTCCACATCGTCAACAACCTTACCATCAACGACCTTACCCCAGATCTTCAGTGGCTCTTTTTCGCTCTTCTCTTCCTCGCCACCGATGAATGGGATAACATTATCTATCATTTCGGGCCACTCATTGAAGGTCTTACCTGCACCCGAAATTGCTTGATATGTAGTTACAACAACTTCCTTGATACCAAACTTACGAAGCGGGGTAAGCATTGGAACATAGCTCTGGATAGAGCAATTAGGCTTAACTGCAATAAAGCCTTTCTTCGTGCCAAGTCTCTTTTTTTGTTCTTCTATAACCGCAAGGTGAGCGTCGTTCACCTCGGGCATAAGCATTGGAACATCGGGCATCTTACGATTTGCGGAGTTATTGGAAACAACGGGGATCTCAGCCTTTGCATATGCTTCCTCAAGTGCCATGACCTCGTCCTTTTTCATATCAACCGCACAGAAAACGAAGTCAACAAGCTTTGCGACCTCGTCGATCTTTGCTGCGTTCATAACGGGCATATTCTTATATACTTCGGGAATGGGAGTCTTCATCTTCCATCTGCCCTCAACTGCCTCACAATACGGCTTTCCGGAGCTTCTTTCTGATGCAGCAAGTGCAGTAACCTCAAAATAGGGATGATTTTCAAGCAGTGTTAAAAATCTCTGTCCTACCATACCTGTTGCGCCAATAACTCCGGCTCTAAGTTTACTCATGATAAACACCTCTTCTTATAAATATGAATTATTATACCATTTATCGAATAAAAAATCAATAGTTAATTTTATAGTTTTTTGGCAATTATATCAGCTTCCTTTTGTTACATATTCCATATATACCGAATTTTTACTGACACCTCTGTCCTTTGCAGTCCTCTTTATAGCATCCATTCTGTCAAGACCCGTATCAATATAGTATTCAACATGGTCAAAAATTGACATATTATCCCAGAAGCACTCTGTTTTCTTTACTTCGCCGCCCTCAACTACAAGAACATATTCACCTCTCGGCTCGTTTTTGCTGTAAAAATCAAGTGCGTCTCCAAGCGTTGTGCGCATAATGTCTTCGTTGAGCTTTGTAAGTTCACGGCAAAGAGAAATCTTTCGCTCTTTACCGAAAATTTCTGCCATATCGCAAAGTGTCGCCTTCAGCTTATGCGGTGCTTCATGAAATATCATAGTTCTCATTTCATCCGAAAGCTCCACGAGCCTTTCACGTCTCTCTTTTTTTTGTGCAGAAAGGAATCCCTCAAAAGTAAATCTGCCTGTGGAAAGCGCGGAAAGCGTGAGTGCCGTGATTGCGGCACAACAACCGGGAAGCGAGGTGACGGGTATATTTTTTTCAGCGCAAAGTCTCACAAGATCCTCACCGGGATCGCTGATGGCAGGTGTTCCCGCATCTGTTATCAGTGCACACGACTCGCCGCAAAGCAAGCGTTCGCATATTTCCTCTCCCTTTTCCCTCCTGTTATGCTCGTGATACGCCATAAGAGTTTTTTTGATGCCGAAATGAGTAAGCAGTCGCACCGAATTTCTAGTATCCTCTGCGGCAATAAAATCCACGTTTGAAAGCACCTTCAAAGCCCTTTCGGATATATCGGAAAGATTGCCGATAGGGGTTGCAACAAGATATAGCTTGCCACCCTCAACCCTGTTTTTTTCTTTAAAATCTGTCATAAAATCAAAAATCCTTATTTGTCAAGCATTTTCAGAAATTCTTCTTCACTTATTATCCGGATATTGAGTTCCTTTGCCTTAGTAAGCTTTGAACCCGCTTCTTCGCCCGCAAGAACAAATGTTGTCTTCTTCGAAACCGAGCCGCTGACCTTGCCTCCCCGCTCCTTTATAAGCTCGGAAGCCTCATGTCGCGTCATTGTGGGAAGTGTTCCGGTAAGAACAAAGGTCATACCGTTGAAATTATCCTTAACCTGTTTTCTCACTGCCTCGGTTTTCAGTCCAGCATCAATAAGTCTTTGGCAAAGAACCCTGTTTTGAGGATGTGAAAAATAATCTACAACACATTCTGCGGTGATCATTCCAAAATCCTCGATCTCACAGATCTCATCTACCGTAGCTTCAAAGCATTTTTCAAGAGAACCGTATTTTTTGGCAAGAGAAGTCGCCGCAACCTCTCCTATATTTCTTATGCCAAGAGCAAATATCAGTCTTTCAAGACCTGCATTTTTGGAATTTTCAATTGCATTTATCAGGTTCTCCGCAGATTTTTTACCCATTCGGTCAAGACCGCTGATTTGTTCCTCGGTAAGCGAGTAGAGGTCCGCAGAATCGCTTATTAACTTATTCGCAAGAAGAAGCTCGACTATCTGCGGTCCCAGACCGTCTATGTTCATTGCGTCCTTTGAAGCAAAATGCTCTATTCCTCTTGCAAGTTGAGTGGGACAAAGGCTGTTTGTACAGCGTGTAGCCGCCCCCTCATCCTTATCGTAAAAAACAGGCTCTCCGCAGGACGGACAATGGCTTGGCATATTGAATTCGACCTCGCTGCCGTCTCTCTCTGCAGGATATGCACAGACGATCTCGGGGATTATATCTCCTGCCTTCTGCACCGTCACCTTATCGCCTATCATTATACCTTTTTCACGGATAAATTCAAGATTATGAAGCGTTGCTCGAGAAACGGTGGTACCAGCAAGACGAACAGGCTCAAGAACCGCCGTGGGAGTAAGAACGCCTGTTCTTCCAACAGCAATATCGACCGCAAGAAGCTTGGTCTTTTTCTGCTCGGGCGGAAATTTATATGCAACCGCCCACTTTGGAGTACTTGTTCCCTCTCCTATTTTTCGTCTTTCGGCAACAGAATCCACTTTAATAACCACTCCGTCAATATCATATGGAAGGTTCTCACGCATTTCTCCGATTTTTTTGATATGCGAGATGATCTCATCATGGTTTGAGGTTTTCAGGCGGTTCATAATGGTCTTAAAACCAAGATCATTCAGCTTATCAAGTGTTGCTGTATGAGAATCCATATTGAGATCGCCTTCTTGGAAGTTGAATATAAAAATATCAAGTCCGCGGGATGCCACAATGCTCGGATCAAGCTGACGGAGAGAACCCGCCGCCGCATTTCTGGGGTTTGCAAAAAGCGGCTGTCCCATTGCTGCTCTTTTGGAGTTTACCCTCTCAAAATTTTCTCTCGGCATATATACCTCACCTCTTACACAAAGATAAGGAATATTTTCTGCCAGCTTCATTGGGACATTGAAAATTGTTTTTATATTTTGCGTAACATCTTCACCAACAAGTCCGTCCCCCCGTGTTGCTCCGCATATAAATACGCCGTTTTTGTATGTCAATGCAACAGAAAGACCGTCGATTTTCGGCTCTACCGAATAAATAAGAGAGGGGGTTATTTCCTCCATTCTCATAAGAAAATCACGAAGCTCGTCAAAGGAGAAAACATCTGTAAGAGAATTCATCTGAACGGTGTGATTGACCTTTTCAAATTTATCAAGTGCTTTGCCTCCTACTCTTTGTGTTGGCGAATCGGGATCAAAAAACTCTGGATTTTCCTCTTCAAGCTTTTTAAGCTCTGCAAACATCATGTCATATTCATAATCTGAAATTTTCGGCGAATCATAAACATAATATAGCTTTGAGTGGTAAAGAAGCTTCTCACGAAGCTCTTTTATTTTTTCAAGTATCTTTTCTTTCATTTGCGATCTCCAAAAAATTACTCTATTATATATTGTACCATTTTTCAGAAAAAAGTCAAGATTTTATACAAAAAATTGGGGCTGAAATTCAGCCCCAAACATTTTAATATTAGTAGCAAACGCCCTGCCACTTCATTGCGTCGTAAACCTTCTCAAAGCCTGTGATATTTGCACCTGCAACAAGATCGCCTTCCATGCCGTATTTCTTCGCCGCCTCATATGAGTTCTTGAAGATGTTCGCCATGATCTGCTTAAGCTTCGCATCAACCTCTTCTGCTGTCCAGCTATAACGCATAGAGTTCTGGCTCATTTCGAGACCGGAAACTGCAACGCCGCCTGCATTAACAGCCTTGGAGGGTGCAATAATTGCACCGTTTGCCTTAAGATATGCAACAGCCTCTGCTGTTGTAGGCATATTGGCAACCTCAACATAGTACTTCACACCATTTGCAATGATGTTCTTTGCATCGTCAATGCCAACCTCATTCTGAGTTGCGCAAGGCATTACGATGTCGACCTTCTGCTCCCAAGGTCTCTTACCTGCAAAGAAAGGAACTCCGAACTTATCAGCATAATCCTGAACCTTATCTCTGCCGGAAGCTCTCATCTGGAGCATGAAGTTAATCTTTTCATCGGTGTTAACACCGTCTGCATCGTATATGTATCCATCGGGACCTGAAATTGTAACGACCTTACCTCCAAGCTCCGTAACCTTCTTAACAGTACCCCAAGCAACATTACCAAATCCGGAAACAGCAAAGGTCTTCCCCTTGATATCGTCACCGAATGACTTGAGCATTTCGCATACGTAGTAAACAGCTCCAAAGCCTGTTGCCTCGGGACGGATAAGAGAGCCGCCTGAGGGTATAGCCTTACCTGTGAGAACACCTGTGAACTCATTGCGAAGTCTCTTATACTGACCGAAGAGGTAACCAACCTCACGTGCGCCAACGCCTATATCGCCTGCAGGAACGTCTGTGTCAGCACCGATGTGCTTTGCAAGCTCTGTCATAAAGCTCTGGCAGAAGCGCATGATCTCACCGTCACTTCTTCCCCTGGGGTCAAAGTCAGATCCGCCCTTACCGCCTCCCATGGGAAGACCTGTAAGACTGTTCTTGAATGTCTGCTCAAATCCGAGAAACTTCATAATAGAAGCATTTACAGAGGGATGGAAGCGAAGTCCTCCCTTATAAGGGCCGATAGCAGAGTTGAACTGAACTCTGAACCCGCGGTTTACTTGAACATTTCCGTTATCGTCAACCCAAGAAACTCTGAATGTTATCATTCTCTCAGGCTCGACCATTCTTTCTATTATGCCCGTCTTTTCGATGTCAGGGTTCTTCTCAAGCACAACCTCAAGAGACTCAAGAACCTCCTTTACCGCCTGAAGAAATTCGGGCTGGTCGGGATCACGCTTCTGCGTGTCCGCATAAACTTTCGCAAGATACTGATTCTTAAAATCCATTATAGTATATCCTTTCAAAAAAATTAACTGATTTGGGTATTAAAAGTGATGAAAGTCGGGGGCCAAGCGGT
>JAZUPD010000050.1:0-12593 GCA_045604985.1 Eubacteriales bacterium | reverse complement strand
GAGCCAGTTAACCAGGGTATCCAGGGAGCGATGCAGAACGGTGTTCTTGCAGGCTATAACGTTGTTGACGTTAAGGTTACACTTTACGACGGTTCTTATCACGAAGTCGACTCGTCCGAAATGGCGTTTAAGATTGCCGGTTCTATGGCGTTCAAGGAGGCTATGAAGCTTGCTGATCCCGTGCTCACAGAGCCAATCGTTAAGGTCGTTACCATTACCCCCGATGACTATCTCGGTGATATCATCGGTGACTTCAACTCCCGCCGCGGTTCTATTCAGTCGATGGAGCCCGGTACAGGTGTAACAGAAGTCCTCGCTCATGTTCCGCTTTCCGAAATGTTCGGTTATGCAACCGACCTTCGTTCTAAGTCTCAGGGACGTGCGCAGTACTCCATGGAACCCAGCCACTTCGCAGAAGTGCCTAAGTCCATTCAGGAGTCTATTATCACAGCACGTGCAAAGAAGTAATTTCTATTTGCAAAAATAAAAATAATATATAATTTTAGGAGGATTTAGCAATGGCTAAGGAAAAATTCGAAAGAACGAAACCCCATGTAAACATTGGTACTATCGGTCACGTTGACCACGGTAAGACAACTCTTACAGCAGCTATCACAAAGACACTTTCTCTCACAGCTGGTAACGTTGAGTTCTTGGCATATGACCAGATCGACAACGCTCCCGAGGAGAGAGCAAGAGGTATCACAATTAACACTCGTCACGTTGAGTATGAGACTGAGAACCGTCACTACGCTCACGTTGACTGCCCCGGCCACGCCGACTACGTTAAGAACATGATCACAGGTGCTGCTCAGATGGACGGCGCTATCCTCGTTGTTGCAGGTACAGACGGACCTCTTCAGCAGACACGTGAACACGTTCTTCTCGCTCGTCAGGTTGGTGTTCCTGCAATCGTTGTATTCATGAACAAGACTGACCTTGTTGACGATGATGAGCTTCTCGATCTCGTTGAGATGGAGATCCGTGATCTTCTTTCTTCCTATGAGTTCCCCGGTGACGATATTCCGATCATCCGCGGTTCTGCTCGTGACGCTCTTGAGTCTACAAGCACAGATCTCTCTTCTCCCGAGTATGCTCCTATCCTTGAACTCATGTCAAATGTTGACTCTTACATTCCTACTCCCGAGCGTAAGGCTGACCTTGACTTCCTCCTTCCTGTCGAGGACGTATTCTCCATCTCCGGCCGTGGTACAGTTGCTACAGGTCGTGTAGAGCGTGGTACGATCAAGGTTAATGATGTAGTTGAGCTTATCGGTCTTACCGAGGAGAGAAGACAGACAACCGTTACAGGTGTCGAGATGTTCCACAAGCTCCTTGACCAGGCAGAAGCAGGCGATAACGTTGGTCTTCTTCTCCGTGGTGTAGCTAAGGACGAGATCGAGCGTGGACAGGTTCTCTGCAAGCCCGGTTCCGTTAACCCCCACACAAAGTTTGATGGTCAGGTTTACGTTCTTACCGAGAAGGAAGGCGGTCGTTCAAAGCCCTTCTTCGCTGGTTACAGACCTCAGTTCTACTTCAGAACAACCGACGTTACAGGCGTTATCGGTCTTCCCGCTGACGTTGAGATGTGCCGTCCCGGTGATAACGTTGTTATGAGCGTTGAGCTTATCACACCTATCGCTATCGAGGAAGGTCTCCGTTTCGCTATCCGTGAGGGTGGTAGAACCGTTGGTTCCGGCGTTGTTTCCAAGATCAACGAATAATTTTAGGTTATAAAATAACTTAAAAAGCCATAAAAAAGGAAACGCCGAGATGGTATAACGCCTCGGCGTTTCCGAATATTATAAAAAATATGATCATAATCTTTGAGAAAGGTGAAAATCCTTACCGGCGGTGAATTTTGGTAAGAAAAAGTGCCGATACAAGCCCGCAAACGCAAAATGCGCCGAACAGGTGTGACTCCTGTGCCGACGGTAAACGGAAAATTTTTGCAGGCAAAAATTTGCCGTACAAACAACTTGCTTTGCAAGTTGTTTCGGAATCGAAAATTTTTGCAAACGAAAAATTGTTGACGAATAACTTGCAAAGCAAGGGATTCTGAGAAAATATTTAAGCAAATTTTTCCAAGTCCGGATGAAAAAAGAGGTTAATATGAATAAAAATTTAAAATATATTGTTAAGATCGGGATACTCAGTGCAGTTGCGGCGGTTTTGATGCTATTTGAATTGCCACTTTGGTTTGCTCCGCCATTTTATAAGCTCGATTTTAGCGAAATACCGATACTTATTGGCAGTTTTGCGCTTGGACCTTTTGCAGGTGTGATAATTGAGCTGCTGAAAAATCTGCTGAATTTACTTATGGACGGAACTACGACAGCTTTTGTCGGTGAATTTGCAAATTTTGTTACGGGATGCGCCTTCGTGCTTCCTGCGGCATTGATATATAAACATAGAAAATCTCTAAAAAGCGCACTATTAGGACTTGCTGTCGGAGCTTTAAGTCTTGTACTTGTTGGTGCGGCTATGAATTATTTCGTTCTTGTTCCCGCTTTTTCGAAGCTTTATCATCTTCCTCTTGAAAATATCGTTGCCATGGGAACTGCTGTTAATGCTTCGATAAGCGACCTTAAAACTCTTATAATTTTTGCGGTTATGCCATTTAATCTTATAAAAAGTGTGGCTTGCTCTGCAGTAACTCTTCTTCTTTATAAGAGAGTTTCCAAAATATTGCACATTTAATGAGGTAAACTGATGGTAGAAGCAATAGAAAGTTTTTTATTTGATACTCTTGGCAAGGAGCTTTGTGTTTTTGTCTGCTCTATGATACCGATAATCGAGCTTCGAGGTGCAATTCCTCTTGGTGCTGGACTTGGTATGAACCTCATTCTCACTTATGTGCTAAGTGTACTTGGAAATATGCTTCCCGTTCCTTTTATCCTTCTTCTTATCCGAAGTGTGCTTGATTTTATGAAAAAGATCAAGGGACTTCGCAGAATAGCTCTTTGGATTGAAGCAAAAGCAGAAAAGCATAAGGGAACGATCGAAAAATATGCTTATGTTGGACTATTTTTGCTCGTTGCTGTACCGCTTCCGGGTACGGGTGCTTGGACAGGTTCTCTTATTGCAGCACTTATGAAGATGAAATTCTGGAAAGCCCTACTATGGATTGGTATTGGTGTTATGTCAGCAGGCGTGATCATGAGCGTTGTTTCATTTGGAGTTGCCGGTGCAATAGAATTTTTTTCCTGATAAAAAAATTAAAAAAACTATTGCAAAAAAACAAAAAATGTAGTATAATGTAAAAAATAAGTATAACTGATCTGATCTTATCAAGAGCGGCGGAGGGACTGGCCCTGTGAAGCCCGGCAACCTACTTTATGCAAGGTGCTAAATCCCGAGAGATGAGTAATGAGTAAATAAAAATGATTTATTCTCCCTCGGTGCGCCGAGGGAGTTTCTTTTGGATCGGATCAAAGAAAGGATCAAAAAATGAAAAAGGTACTTTTCACTTCCGAATCTGTTACAGAGGGGCATCCCGATAAAATCTGTGACAAAATTTCAGATTCTGTGCTTGATGCAATTCTTGCACAGGACCCCATGAGCCGTGTGGCTTGCGAGACCTGCGTTACCACCGGTCTTGTTATGGTTATGGGAGAAATAACAACAAGCGCATCCATTGATGTTCAGGAGATCGTTCGTGAAACAGTTCGAGAGATCGGCTATGACAGAGCAAAATACGGCTTCGACTGTGATAGCTGCAGTGTTATCAGCTCAATACATAAGCAGTCTCCCGATATCGCTATGGGAGTTGATAAATCTCTTGAAGCAAAGAATGGTGAGATCGCTGATGAATTTGATACAGGCGCCGGCGACCAGGGACTTATGTTCGGTTATGCTTGTAACGAAACTCCTGAGCTTATGCCTCTGCCTATTTCCTTGGCTCATAAGCTCGCAAAAAGACTTACAGACGTGAGAAAGAACGGCACACTCGATTATCTCCGTCCCGACGGAAAAACTCAGGTCACCATCGAATACGTTGACGATAAGCCCACCCGTGTTGATACAGTTGTGGTTTCCTCACAGCATAGCGATAGCGTAACTCTTGAGCAGATAAGAGCAGATGTTATAAAGCACGTTATCGAGCCTATTATTCCCTCTGATATGATGAATAAGGATACAAAAATACTTGTAAATCCCACAGGACGCTTTGTTGTTGGCGGACCTATGGGAGATAGCGGTCTTACAGGCAGAAAGATAATCGTTGATACCTACGGTGGATATTCCCGTCACGGCGGCGGAGCTTTCTCGGGCAAAGACCCCACAAAGGTGGACAGAAGCGCATCCTATGCAGCAAGATATATCGCAAAGAATGTGGTCGCAGCGGGACTTGCAGATAAGTGCGAGGTTCAGATAGCATACGCTATCGGCGTTGCAAAGCCGGTTTCTGTTATGATAGACACCTTTGGCACTGCAAAGGCAGATGAAAATAAAATTTCCGAGGCAGTTCAGAAATTGATCGACCTCCGCCCTGCGGCAATTATCAAAAAATTTGATCTTCGCCGTCCGATCTACCGTAATACTGCGGCGTATGGTCATATGGGCAGAGAGGATCTGGACGTTCTTTGGGAAAAAACAGATCTTGCTGATGCTCTTCGTGCAGAGCTTGCATAAAAATGATGGGGCTGTGTACGTCACAGCCCCGAAATGTTAATGATGATATATAAACAATAATTTTGCAGAGAGTCGGTGAGGATATTTATTTGGCTCCCCCCTTGGGAAGCTCCTGCAAAGCGAGTGATGGGGTGTCACCTGCAATAACTGAAAGTCTTGTTTTACGGCATTTCATGCCTAAACCTCATCCATCAGCAAGCTGACCCCTTTCCATCAAGGGGGAGGCTAATGCCGTCCTCATTTTCCGCTAAATTATTGTTTGAATCTCACAGAAAGGAGCGCATAAATGTTTGAATCACAAGAACGAGAGGGCGGAAAAGAAAGTTTTTCGGGTAGTGTTGAGTACGTAATATACCGCAATGAAGAAAACGGATATGCTATATGTAGCTTTGCAACCGATGGCGGTGACCTTGTTACAATAGTCGGAACACTTCCGTATATTGCCGAGGGCGAGCATATGACCATTACCGGAATTTGGGTTCATAATCCCAAATACGGCAGACAGTTCAGGGTGGACCGCTTTGAAAAACAACTTCCTGCTGATGTTGATTCTATCTTGCGTTACCTTGCATCGGGTGCCGTAAAGGGTGTGGGAGCAAAAACGGCAATAAAGATTGTCGATGAATTTGGCGAGGACACCTTTGAGGTCATCGAAAAACACCCCGAATGGCTGGCTCAAATTTCGGGTATATCCAAGAAAAAGGCACTTGAAATTTCCGATAATTTCAGAGCAGAGGCTGGAATGCGCTCAACGATGATGTTCTTCAGAGAGTATTTCGGACCTGCGACAACGGTTAAGATATATAAAAAATGGGGAACGGATGCGGTGGACATTGCAAAGGAAAACCCATATGTTCTCTGTGATATGATAGACGGTATCGGCTTTCAAATGGCGGATGCAATGGCGGCAAAGCTTTCTCTCGACCCTGCCTCCGAGAGCAGAATAATGAGCGGAATGAGATATCTTCTTTCTCATAATGCGACAAAAAACGGGCATATTTGTCTTCCTATTGATAAGCTGATAGAGGGAACTGCACAGATGCTTTCGGTGAGCATAGAGAAGGCAGAGGACGCATATAAGTCTCTTGTTGCGTCGGGCAGAGTCAGATATTCTGTTTTTGATGGAATCACTTATGTTTATACAAAGGAAGGTTACGATGCGGAGACCTTTACAGCAAACAAGCTTGTTGTGCTGGATAATCTTTGCCCGAGGATAGGCTATGACAATATTGAACGCTTTATTTCCCGCGAGGAAAAAAGGAGCGGTATCGAGTATGCGCCGCTTCAAAGACAGGCAATAAAGGAAGCACTTGACAGCGGAGTTATGGTTCTTACTGGGGGACCCGGTACGGGTAAGACCACGGTAGTCCGCGCACTTATCGGAATATTTGAGAGCATGGATATGAAGGTTGCACTTGCTGCTCCAACGGGTAGAGCCGCAAAGCGAATGAGCGAGGCCACCTCCTGTGAGGCAAAAACCATCCATCGCCTTCTGGAAATGGAATACAGCGAGGGTGAAAATGCCGTTTTTATGCGTGACGAGAGAAATTTTCTCGACGAAAACGTCATAATAATTGATGAGGCATCTATGATAGATTGCTTTCTTGCTGCCTCTCTTTTGAAGGCTGTGAAGCCCGGCTCAAGGGTGATATTCATTGGCGATGCAGATCAGCTTCCGTCGGTTGGTGCGGGAAATGTTCTTCGTGATATTATCTCAAGCGGAAGATTTGCAACCGTAAGACTGAGTACAATATTCAGACAAGCAGAAAAAAGCCTGATAGTTACAAATTCCCATGCGATAAACGACGGTGTGTGTCCCGATCTTGCGGTAAAGGACAATGACTTTTTCTTTATAGCAAGAGGCAGCGAAAGAGAGATATCTCTCACCATCGCAGATCTTTGCAAAAACAGACTTCCCAAGAAATACGGTGCAGATATTGTTCAGCAAATACAGGTCATAACTCCATCTAAGAGGGGGGAAGGCGGAACGGACAATCTGAATCTTATTCTTCAGGAAAGCCTTAATCCCGCCGAAAATGGCAAAAAGGAATATAAGCATAAGGAGCGCACGTTCAGAGTCGGTGACAGAGTTATGCAGACCAAAAATAATTACGAGCTTGAATGGGAAAGCACATACCGAAGCGGATTTGGCATCTTTAACGGCGATATTGGCACAGTTAAGGATATTGACAGGGGCGAGCAGTATATGCTCATTACCTTTGATGACCGGACCGTGGTATATGATTTTTCCCTACTTGACGATATCGACCATGCCTATGCAATAACGGTACATAAAAGTCAGGGAAGCGAATATCCCATTGTTATAATTCCCATGTATGCCTGTCCTCCAATGCTTATGACGAGAAATCTGCTCTATACTGCCGTAACAAGAGCCGAAAAAATGGTTATTCTTGTGGGCATAGAGGAATATATCTGTAAGATGGTTGAAAATAACCGACAGTCAATGAGATATACTGGGCTTGCCGCAAGGCTTGCGCCATTTGAATAAAAATACGGAAAGGATGCTCATTATGAACGCACAAAAAAGAATAACTGTGATAGTCCCGTCTCTTAATCCGGATGAAAAGCTTTTGAAGGTCGTAAAAGGGCTTGAGGAGCTTGGATTTGATGATATAATCGTTGTAAATGACGGAAGCCGAAAGGAAAACCTCTCGAATTTTCCGAATACAGACGAGCATCCGTCCTGTACTGTGCTGACTCATCCGCAAAATCGTGGAAAGGGAGCTGCACTAAAGACAGCCTTTGAATATTTCCTTAAGAACAAGGGGGGCAGAGAGGGAGTTGTTACGGTTGACGGTGATAATCAGCACCTGCCGAGTGATGTTCTTGCCTGCTGTGAAAAAATGCTCGAAACGGGTGATCTTGTCCTCGGTGTGAGAGATTTTTCTCTTCCTCACGTTCCAAAACGCTCTAGATTTGGCAATAGGACTACCTCTCTTGTTTTTCGTCTTGCTTGCGGAATGAAAATTTCCGACACACAGACCGGACTTCGTGCTTTTCCGAGGGGGATTTTGTCCGATATGTGTGAAATAGAGGGCGATCGCTTTGAATATGAGACCAATATGCTTCTCGGCCTTCGTGAAAGAGGAATAAAGCTCTCTGAGCAGAAGATAGAAACGGTTTACATAGAAGAAAATCAGACCTCGCATTTCAGACCGATAAGAGACTCCATAAGGGTCTATTCTCTTATTTTGAAATTCCTTTTAAGTTCTGTTATTGCTTCTGTTCTTGATAATGTGATCTTCTTTTTATGTCATCTTTTTTTGGGAGAGGGGATGATGCTTCTTTGCTATATAATTGCAAGGACTATCTCATCCGTGATCAATTTCATTATAAATAAGAAGACTGTTTTCAAAAATTCGGACAGTATACAGATAACATTGCTGAAGTATTATGCACTTGCCGTTCCTATGCTTCTTATCTCCAATTTCGGAGTGAATTTTATTGTGGAAAGCATAGGAGGGACGCTTGTGGGTATATCGGCTTCGGCTGTGACCACAGTTGTGAAGATTCTTGTTGAATTTATACTTTTTCTGCTTTCATTCAGAATTCAGAGAGAATGGGTATTTTCGTCGAAAAAGAAAAAATAAAAAGGTTTGGTAGATAGAATGGAAGATAAGAATTTTTTTGATCCTCAGGATTATGAGGCAAAGCGAAAAGCATCGCCGCTCATAACGCCGCCTCCACCCAAGGCGAGCGCATCGATCAGATCGATTGATTTTTCTGCAAATTCAAAAAGCGAGCCTGAGGCAGTGAAAGAGGCGGGCGCATCGATCAGACCGATTGATTTTTCTGCATCTGAGAAAAAAATAAACATTGATTTCCCGATAATGCACGCAAAAGCTCCTAAAAAGCCTGAATTGATTTCGCAAGAAGATCAGAAAAAGGTGGAAAAGAAGGAGAAAAGTTTATTAAAGGAAAAAATTAAACCTGCAGAAAAAAAGCGAGAGAGGGTAATAGGATTCAGCGAAAGCGATTACTATGATTATAAGGGCTATCGTCGCAGAAAACCAAAGGGGGAACGACTTAGCCGAGGCAAAATTATAGGCAGAATTGCGATAGTCCTTGTATCCTTGCTCATTTTTGCCATTATCACTCTTTATAGCCTTTGCTTCGTTATCGCAAAGGGACCAAGCGAAACGGTTAGAAATCTGCTTGTTCTTTCCGCAAAGCAGGCAAGTGCAACAAAATGGGTTCCCGCACTTTTCCTTGACGGTGATACAGTGGATGAGATAATGGCGGGAAGTGAAAGGGTTGAAAAGGATATTATATCTCTTGAAGACTACCATGCTTTGGGCGAGGATACAGGCAGTGTGGAAGAAAAGGATGAATGGGAAAACGCAAAGGACGAAATGATCTTCAAAACACTCAAAGGCTCTACATATACCGCTTATATGCTTTTGGTAAAGGATCCATCAAGAGTTTTTGTTGGCACTTCAAGCAATAATTATTCGGAAAGTCAGAGAGGAAAAACCATTTTTGATGCATCTGCTTCATATGGTGCTGTTGCGGCAATAAACGGCGGAGAATTTCCCGATAGCGGTGGCGTCGGAACAGGGGCGCACCCCATAGGTCTTACATTTTCGGACGGTAAGTGCGTTTGGAATGACGGCACAAGGCGTACCTTTATCGGCTTTGACGATAATAACAGGCTTATCGTCAGAGAGGGAATGACAAAAGCAGAGGCAGAAGAGCTTGGCATCCGCGATGCGGTATCATTTCAAACGGGAAATGTCCTTATTTCCTACGACGGCGAGAATGTTACTTTCTATTATGCCGAGGGAAATAACGGTACGGCACAGCGAACAGCCATCGGTCAGAGAGCGGACGGAACTGTCATTCTTCTCGTTACAGACGGCAGAAGTGCAAGCTCTCTTGGGGCAACTCACAATGATGTTATAGACATTATGGTGGAGCAGGGAGCGGTCTCTGCGGCAATGCTTGATGGAGGATCGTCCGCAATGATGTACTATGAGAATTATTATGAAAAATACGATTATGATTATGATTCTCTGGACCAATATCAGAAAAAGGGACTTGTAAATAAATACAAAGCGTTTACAACTCCAAGACATATGCCGACCTTCTTTATGGTCGCACCCCTTAACGGAGGTGGCGAATATGCAAAATAATCTAAAAAAATTGCCCAAATTTTATCTTGTGCTTATTATCTGCTGGGCGGTTGCGCTTTTATCTCTTGCAGTTGCTCTTTTCATAGTCAGAGGATATCTTGCAGATTATGAGAGCGTTCAGCCAAAGTATGTTGCCGATGAGGTTTTTGAAAGATACTTCAGGTCGGGCGATTATCTATCAATAATAAAACATTCATCTCTTAATAAAAGTAAGTATGAAACGGACGAGATGCTTGCAGATTATATTTCCTCGCTTACAGAGGGAAAGGAGCTTTCCTATTACAGCATCTCCTCGGGAATGGATTTGCAGACTGCAAAATATGCCGTTAAATATACCGAGGGCGAAAAGGATATCAAGGTCGCTACATTCACTCTCGCAGTAACAGATGAAAAGAGCGAAAAGGGCTTTTCCAAATATGCACTTGAAAAATTTGAGCTGTTTTATAGTGCGGACATTTCGGTAAAGATCAAGGCAATAAAAGGCTCTGTGCCGTATATAAACGGTGTTTCCCTTGATACGTCCCATATCATACAGGACGATGTCCCACATGAGAGCAATGCTCATATGCCCGAAGGGGTTGAGGGTATCAGCTTTACTATGTACAGAATTGATGGACTCACCACAGAGCCGATTGTAAAAGTCTGCGATGCGGATGAAAACGAAATAGAGCTTGGACTTGTTGAGTCTGATAATCTTTATTATACAAGGCTTGTCTATGATGAGGCTCTTGAAGCGGAGCAGAGTGAGTTCGTTATTGAGGCGGCAAAGATATTTGCTTCCTATATGCAGAATGACACTACTCTTGCAAAGCTTAATCCTTATTTTGAAAAGGGAACAGATCTTTATAAATCCATTCGTTCAACCCTCCAGTGGGCTGTTATTGACCATGATAGCTATGATTTTGAGAATGTTGAGGCAAGTGATTTCTATCGCTATGATGAGAATACCTTCTCATGCCGTGTAAGGCTTACTCATATTCTGAAAAGAAATCGTATGGAGGATTACAGAGACACGATGGACGTCACCTTCTATCTCAGAATGATGGACGGAAAATACCTCATATATGACAGAACGAACAACTGAAAGGGGGAGAGCAAAAAATGTTTGATGCTTTAAATCAAATTGAGCTTACTTTGCTTGATGCAATTCAAAATCTAAAATGCGGATTTTTTGATGCTGTTTTCCCAATCATCACAGCCTTTGCCGACCATGGACTTGGCTGGATTGCGGTGGCGGTGCTTCTTCTCATTTTTAAAAGGACGAGAAAGACCGGACTTATGGCGGGAATGGCACTTATAATCGGTCTTGTTCTTGTTAATATGATAATGAAGCCCCTTTTCGGCAGAGTCCGTCCATATGATGTAAATGAGGCAATGCGTGCGCTTCTTTTGGTCGCACCACTTCATGACGGCTCATTTCCATCGGGACATACCCTTGCTTCTTTTGAGGTTGCAACCGTTCTTATGATAAGAGACAAGAGATTCGGTATTCCTGCGCTTTTTCTTGCTGTCCTTATTGCATTTTCAAGGCTTTATCTCTATGTTCATTATCCCACCGATGTGCTTTTTGCACTTGTTCTCGGAATAATTTTTGGCATTTTTGGCGTTATCATAGTCGATAAAGCATGGAACGCCATAGAAAGAAAGATAAAAGAAAAATAATATGAAAATAACTTTTGCGATTTTGCTTCTTTCCTTGATTTTTCTTTGCGGATGCGGAGACGTGAGAGATGCGAACAGGATTCCGCTCACTCTTGATAGCGAAAAGGAGCATGAAATACTTGATATTACATTTCCCGAGCCTTATCCGCCGGATGTGACTCTCCGCTTTGCGGGATGCGGAGATAATATTATGTATAATGGCTCAAATCGTGATGCAAAAAAGCTTGCCCTTGAGGGGGGGAGACGATATAATTATGCGCCGTTTTATGAGAATATAAAGCATATTATCGAGGGCGCAGATATTGCCTTTATAAATCAGGAAACCCCAATGGCGGGCGAGGAATTCGGTTATGACGATTATCCTTATTTTAATACCCCAAGAGACCTGGCGTATGATCTTATCGAGGCGGGATTTGACGTTGTCAATCTTGCCACAAATCATATGCTTGATGCCGGTACGAGCGGGCTTGAGGAAACTATAAAATTTTGGAATACCTTGCCCGTTACCACTATCGGTGGTTATCTTAATGAGGATGATTTTAATAATATCCGAATTTATGAGACAGAGGGGATAAAGATAGCATTTTTGTCCTTTACTTACAGCACCAACGGAATTCGCCTTAAAAACGGCTCGGATATCGTGATTCCTTATGAGGATGAAGCGGTGATCGCAGAGCAGGTAAAAAGGGCTGATGAAATTGCCGACCTTGTTTTTGTTTCGATGCATTGGGGATCTGAATATAAATTTAAGCCAAATGAAACGCAAAAAAGGCTTGCAAGCATGATGGCAGGGCTTGGAGTTGATGTTATTATAGGACACCATCCCCATGTGCTTCAGCCCGTTGAGTGGATAGAGAGTCCAAATGGGGATGGGCATAGGATGCTTTGCGTATATTCTCTAGGGAATTTTGCGGCAGAACAGGATAACGACTATAATATGGTGGGCGGGATAATAACCTTTGATATCGTGCGAAAGAATGGAGTTCTTTTTATTGAAAATCCAATTCTTTTGCCGACGGTCTACTATTATAACCGCTCGTTCTATAAGAATTCGGTGCATCTTATGGAGAATTTTACAGAGGATATGGCAAAGAGCCATGGGCTTTCATATTATGGAAAATATACCACGGTGGAAAAGCTTCGCTC
>JAZUPD010000049.1:0-21478 GCA_045604985.1 Eubacteriales bacterium | reverse complement strand
GCTCTATATCCTCGGCAGTTATGTCTTTCTTTTTCATTCTTTTAAATATACCAAAAATCTTGTCGTATTTGTTTTCCATTTTTTAAAATTCCTTTCCTTTAGTTCAGAGAACATTTTTGTATGCTCATGAAGATGAGATATAAAATATTTATAATAGCGGTAAAACCCGCAGTGCTTATCATGGTGAGAAGATGGTTTTTTGATTCCTTATGGAAAAGAGGATGCCGTTCCGAGCGGAAGATGTCTGAGAATCTATATGAAAAAACTTCGCTTTGCATTGCAGAAAAAACCAATGCAGTAAGTAGCGCAAGCTTACTCATGGCAAAGAGTGCAAAAGCACCGCTTCCGCCGCTGAGTAAATCGTCCTTTATCAAAAGTTCAAAAACAAATGCGCCACACCAGCCAAGAAGGGCGGAATATAAGGCGAGAGCCGTTTTGCAGAGTGGCGAGGCTATCATGGTGTAGCCGAAAAATGCAAAGAAAGATATAAGAAGCATATCTCCGATGGCGTATCTCGCAGCGGCAAAGAGGCATTGGAGAAAGCTTTTTTCCTTAAAAAATGCCCCGAAATGAGAAAAAATAACAGAATATATGTTTTCTTTTTCGGAAAGAAATAAAAAATGAATCATATAACCGCAGAGAAGTCCGAGCATACATATGGAAATGAATCCCATCATTCTCCTTAGAAAAATTTTATTCGTCGGTGTAAATTTTAAATTTCTTAAATAAATTGCATTCTTAAATTCGCTCGTCATGATCCTTCCTCATAAAATCGTTATTACAATCTATGAGAAAAGAATAAAATTTAGCACATCATTACGTATCATGATAACATATTACTTCTGAAAAATCAACAAAAAGCGAAAATTTTCACCATAATTTCAGATAAAAACAAATTTTATTTTATTCTTTTTCGTCTTCTGTATTGTCGAGCTTTTTAAACCGGTGTGCTTTTGGCGGCTTGACCCTTGAAAGGGGGTTCTGAGACATTGCGTCCTCCATGCTTTGATTGCTTACGTGGGTATATATCTGTGTAGTGTTAAGCTGCTCGTGACCGAGGATATCCTTGAGGGTCCTAACATCAACATTTCCCGATTGATACATGAGAGTTGCCGCAGTGTGACGGAGCTTATGCACCGAATATCCTCGGTTGGAAAGACCTGCCGAATCAAGGTATTTCTTTACCATCCATTGAACGGTCTTTACGCTTATTGGGTCATTTCTGCCCCTGCCGCTCAGGAAAAGCATCTTCGTGTCTATCTCTCTGTATTTTGGATCAAGCCGCTCGGATAGATAATCCCCAAGAGCCATTCTGCAGGCATCGTTGAGATAAATTATCCTTTCCTTGCTTCCTTTGCCCGTAACACGAAGGGAACGAAGCTCGGAATCAATGTCGGTTATTTTTATACCTGCAAGCTCGCTTAGTCGCATTCCGCAGTTAAGAAAAAGGGTGATAATGCAGTAATCTCTTATCCGAGACGCTGAAAGCTCGTCATTTTTTACTGCTTCGAGGAGCATGAGACTCTCGTCAAGTGACATGACCTTGGGAAGAGCCTTTTTCTTTTTTGGAGATTCGATATCTGCTGTCGGATTTTCCTTAAATTCGTGCTTTTTGTTTACGTAGTATTTGTAAAGAGCCTTGATCGCAGAAAGCTTTCGAGACCTTGCGGCGGATTCGTTGCCTCTGTCGTCGCTCGTGTATTTGAGAAAACCGTATATCTCCATGGTTGAGACGCTTTTTATCATATCGGTGTCAACACCGTGAAGATCTATTTTGTTAAAATCCCCGCCTTCAAGTGCTATTCCGCTTCTTATGGCTATTATGTATCTGAAAAATGTGCGAAGGTCCGTCATATATTCGCTGACAGTTTTCTGTGAGCAGTTCTGGATCGCAGATTTGTAGGTTGCAAATTCTCTGAGGGCGTCGGAGAACTCGCAAAGGTCAATGGTATAGGGCATATATCCTTTCTCCTTTCCGAAAGAAGTGTATAAAATGTAAATTTTGCCGTTTTTACTTGCGATTTTCTTGCAAATGAATTATAATATTCGGTAGTAAAAAACAGGAGTGATCTATTATGCTTAATAAATTCAAGGATTTTTGGAAGAATTATTCATATGGCACGGTGAGAATATTTGTGGATCAGCTGGCAATCGCCATATTCGGTCTTGCGCTTACTCTCGGAACATCCGCAACAAGCGGCGATATGGGAGAGGGAACAGCAAAGACGCTGACTATCATAGCAAGCGTATTTGCGGTTTTATTCTTCCTTTTCATGGTGGGAGAGCTTTGTTTTAAGACGGGTGCATCCGATAAGGAGAAAGTCGATAACGGACGAATAAATAAAAATCCTCTCATCGGTCTTTATATGGGGCTTCTTGCAAATGTTCCGAATTTTATCCTTGCTCTCGGATATACCGTTTTTTCTGCAATTACCGCAACAGAAGGCTCGGTTTCAGGATTTTTCGGACTTGCCGCGAAGCTTGTTTGCGGTGAGTACCTTGGTCTTTTGTCTATAAAGGCGGGCAACACGATGCTAAGCAGTATTCCGTGGGTATATTTCATCGTTATTATTCCTTCCGTCATTGCAGCATGGCTTGGATATTATCTCGGAGTTAGCGGAAAGATAACCGTAAGACCTACCAAAAAGGATATCGAGAAATTTTAATTATACAAAATCATGTATATTGTATCACATAATCGGTAGAAAAGTCAACATATAACAACAAAAAATGCGGTTTTAGCCGCATTTTTTTATAGAACATAATATTGAGGAATGATGTCTGCAAACTCGCCGCTTTTAAGTCTAAAGCCTTGCGGGATCGTGCCAAGTCTTGTAAATCCAATTTTTTCATATAAGTGAAGGGCGTGTTCGTTGGTGGCCACAACCGCATTGAACTGCATTATGGAAAAACCAAGTTCTTTTGCTTTCACCAGTGAATGACGGACAAGAGTCTCTCCGATCCGCATATTCCTTTTCGAGCCTTTTACCGCATAGCTTGCGTTTGCAATATGACCGCATCTGCCTATGTTGTTTGGATGAAGTATGTAAAGACCGCAAATTTCGCCGCTTTTTTTATCACAAGCAAGTGCCGTGAAGGATTGCTCAAGAAAAAATTCCGTTCCGTCCTCTATGTCAAGCGATTCCGTTTGCGGAAAGGCAACGCCGTCAAAAACGACCTCGTTCCATATCTCGATGGCAGCATAAATATCCTCTTTTTTAAATTCTTTTATAACTATTTCCATCATTTATAACCGTGTGTGCGAATATAATCAAGAACGATGCTAAATCCTTCTGCGTTAAGATTCATTCCTGTACCGCCGTTGTCGTATTTTTCATCAAGCCCGCCGTTCTCGTCCTTAAGCACCGCTTGCGTGTCAAGATAACGCACACCCTTCTCCTCGGCGATCTTTAAAATATGCTGATTTGCGATATCTATCTTTTCATTTGTCAGCTTTGAAAGCTTTTCATTTACGGGGAAAATAGATTGAAGAATAAATTTTGTTTCGGGAGAAGCGGAAATGAGAGCTTCAATAAGAGAGGTATATTGCTCAACAAAATCCTCCTCAGAAAGAGACCTCAGGCCCTCCGCCCCCAGTGTTACAACAAGATATTGAGGCTTTGAAAGTGCCGCAGCATCGGCAATGAGCATTTCCTTGCCTGTCTGGGGATATACTATTTTCTTCGTGAGAATATCGGCAATGGAAAGCGTTGCGCCGTCTGCCGCCCAAAGCTGTTTTGTATTCTTGCCGTCCTTGAGCATTTTATAAGATCTGAGACCGTATGTGGTGGAATCCCCCAGAAAAACTAGAGAATTTATATATTCTTCGCCCATGTCCTCGCTCTCGGGAAGAATCGTGGGGGCGGGTACTGCGGTTATTTCTTCAGTCTCTGTGTTCTTCTCCTCAGTGATGCACTCGGTTGCTTCTTCCGTGTCGGTAATTATGGGACTGAATATTTCGTCGAAACTCTCGATCGTTTCTTTCGTTTCGGGGGCGAGGGCTTTTGTATCCGTATTGCCGAAAATAAAGGTCTCTGCCTCCCCATCCTCGGTGCTTACAGCACTATCCCCTGTGATGATACCGATGGCGACGGTTACAATGACAAAAAGCAAGGCAATCGCTCCGATTATGCATATAAGCTTGATAAAAAATGAGTTGTCAAAATTTTCGTAGCTTTTCATATCAATTTTCCTTTTTGTAAACGCTCTCGTATTTTTCTACCTTTGTTCTTGATTTCTTTATGGCATTTGCTGCAATGAAAATTATTGCGTGAACGATAGCAATTATGACCACGGCAATAAGGATGGTTTTGCCCCGAAGTCCATTAACCACTTTCAAAAATACAGCAGAAGAAGCAAGCACCGCTATGAGATGAAGAAGGTATTTAAGGCCACCGGGAAGTTTTGGCAGGGAATATATTACATTTGAGCATGAAATGATGAAGCAGAGTATAAATAAAGCGAAGATCACCAAGTGGTCGATACCGAAGCCTTGTTCAATACCGATTATGGCAATGCTCGCAGAAAGGACGAGCATAAGAAAGGAAAAGATCACACAGCACTGAACAAAAATTTTTTTGATTGCTTTTACCATAACATTCACTCCATTTCATTACACATAATACTATGATAACACATTTTTCGATTTTTTCAATATTATTCAGAATATTTTTTCAATTTGTTCAAATCTAACTTGGGGATTTTTAATCAATTCTCTAAACAAGCAGAAAAAAACCTTATTTTGTTATATTGCTAAATTTTTCTTGACAAATGTTTCGTTTTGTGATAAAATTTATTCATCTGTTGTACGGAGGTTTTATCATGACAATAAATGAACGCTATGAATATGCCAAAAGCCGTTATGCGGAAATAGGCGTTGATACCGAGAAGGCACTTGCCCTTCTTTCGGGAAAGGCTCTATCCATGCACTGCTGGCAGGGAGACGATGTGAGAGGCTTTGAGGGTGCTGCTTCTCTTGACGGAGGTATTCAGACCACGGGAAATTATCCCGGAGCTGCAAGAAATCCTGAGGAGCTTATGGCTGATATCGACAAGGCTCTTTCTCTTATTCCCGGTAAGCACAGAATAAATCTTCATGCTTGCTATGCGATCTTTGAGGATGGCGATAAGGCAGACAGAGACGCACTTGAGCCGAGGCATTTTAAGAAATGGGTGGAATTTGCAAAGGAAAGAGGACTTGGAATTGACTTCAATCCAACCTGCTTCTCTCATCCCATGGCAAAAGGGCTGACTCTTTCAAGCCCCGATGAGAATGTTCGCTCATTCTGGATCCGTCATTGCATCGCTTGCCTGCGCATTTCCGAATATTTTGCCCGCGAGCTTGGTACGCCATGTCTTATGAATATCTGGATACCCGACGGAATGAAGGATATTCCTGCAGACCGCATCGGCCCCAGAGCACGCTTTAAAGATTCTCTTGATAAGATCCTTGCCGCAGGCTATGACAGAAGCCTTGTTGATATTTCTTTGGAATCAAAGGTGTTTGGTATCGGATTGGAATCCTATACAGTCGGTTCTTCCGAATTTACCGTAAATTATGCGTCAAAGAACGGCATCCTGAGCCTTATGGATAACGGTCATTACCATCCTACCGAGGTGGTTTCGGATAAACTTTCCTCAATGCTTCTCTTTAGCGAAAAGGTCGCTCTTCATGTTACGAGAGGCGTTCGCTGGGACAGTGACCATGTTGTGCTATTTGATGACGAGACAAAGGAGATCGCAAAGGAGATCGTAAGAAACGATGCTCTTGATAGGGTTCTTGTTGGTCTTGATTATTTCGATGCAAGTATTAACCGCATTGCCGCTTGGGTAATCGGTATGCGTAATTTCCAGAAGGCACTTCTCTATGCGTTGCTTACGCCCAATGCGTCTCTTGCTTCACTTCAGGATAATGATGAGGGAACTCGTCTTATGATGATGCAGGAGGAGCTGAAATTCTTCCCCTTTGCGGATGTTTGGGCAAAGTTCTGTGCCGACAACGGAGTTGAACCCACAGAAAAATGGTTTGATGAAATTGATAGATATGAGAAAGAAGTTCTTGTAAATAGAAAATAATAAAAAATATATAGCTGCCACCGGGTAGCTCGTGCAAATAGGCACTCGAAATGCTCATCGTTAGGTCTTTGAAGATGGCATGCCGAGTGCCTTCATTTTTGGAGGAAAAATGAACCCATTTAAAAATCTGACAAAAAAAGAATGGCTTTTATGGTCATTTTCAGAGACGGTCGTGATAATATCAAACATTTTAACGGGAAAAATTGATCTTGTAAATCTTTTTGCAACCGTAATCGGCGTAACTGCGCTGATATTCGTGGCAAAAGGAGATGTTTTCGGTCAGATACTTACATTGATCTTTTCAATTTTTTATGCGGTAGCTGCGTGCCGTTTTCATTATTGGGGAGAGATGATAACTTATCTGGGTATGTCTGCGCCAAGTGCTGTCGTATCTATAATCTCATGGCTTAAAAATCCTTATCAAAAAGGAAAAAATGTAGTTAAGATACATAGAATGAAGCCATTGGAGATAGCAATTATGGTCGTTCTCACCTTGTTTGTGACCGTTGCGTTTTATTTTATTCTGGAATATTTTAAAACTCCAAATCTTATAGTCAGCACTGTATCGGTAACGACCAGCTTTGTTGCTTCTTATTTGCTTATTTTCAGAAATTCCTATTATGCTCTTGCATACGCTGCAAACGATATCGTTCTTATAGTTCTTTGGGTTCTTGCAACGGTTAAGGATATTTCATATTTGCCCATGATCCTTTGCTTTGCCATCTTCCTTATAAACGACCTTTACGGTTTTATAAGCTGGAAAAGACGGGAGGACGAGCAGGGATTGTTAACAAAATGTAAAAAATAAAAAAACTCTTGACATGAGAATACCCTTGTGATATCATTATGATATCTAATGTAAGGAGGATGAACCCATGAAAGAGGTTGTTTTAAAAAACAAAAAAAACGGAATGCTCGTTATGATATTGAGCATCCTGCTATATCTTTGTGCAACGGTAGGAGCAATTTTGGGCGGTATGATTTTGGATGAAGGCGGAAACCCTGTGCTTTTCATCATTTCGATGATATTGATATGTATTGGATGGATCCCTTTCCTCGGACTCCGTGTGCTGAAACCGCAAGAAGCACTTGTGTTAACACTTTTCGGTAAATATATAGGAACTATTAAGGGCGATGGCTTCTATTATGTAAATCCTTTCTGCGTTAGCGTTAATCCTGCAGCAAAAACCGTGCTGAATCAGAGCGGGGACGTTAAAAAAGTACCTGCTGCTGTGGCATCGGGCGTTGGTGTGAACGACATTGGTAACGTTAATAAAAAGCTTTCGCTTAAGATAATGACTCTCAATAATAACCGACAGAAGATAAACGATTGTCTCGGCAATCCCGTTGATATCGGAATTGCGGTCACGTGGAGAATAGTTGACACCGCAAAGGCTGTTTTTAACGTTGATGATTATAAAGAATTTCTTTCGCTTCAGTGCGATACTGCGCTTCGTAATATCGTAAGAATTTACCCTTATGACGTTGCTCCCGGAATTGATACCACAGGTGATGGTGTTGCCGACGATGGAAGCCTTCGCGGGTCAAGCGAGATCGTGGCTTCAAGGATAAGAGACGAGATTCAGACAAGAGTTGAAGAGGCGGGGATCGAGATAATCGAGGCAAGAATAACCAATCTTGCATATGCCACCGAGATCGCCGCAGTAATGCTTCAGAGACAGCAGGCATCAGCCATAATCGACGCCAGAAGAATGATAGTGGACGGTGCTGTTGGCATGGTTGAAATGGCTCTTGAAAGACTGAACGAAAAGAAGATGGTCGATCTTGATGAAGAGAGAAAAGCCGCAATGGTATCAAATCTTCTCGTGGTGCTATGCGGCAGAGGCGACGCACAGCCAATAGTCAATACGGGAAGTCTTTACTGATATGGAACAAAACGGAAAGAAGCAGATACCTCTTCGATTGTCGGAAAAGCTTTATAATGCGGTTGCTGCATGGGCTGAGGATGATTTTCGGTCTGTAAACGGGCAGATAGAATATCTTCTTACCGAATGTGTAAGGCAGAGGAAGAAAAACGGAAAATATGTCTCTGAAGAGATTGACAAGCCCCTCGATATTGATATAGAATAATTTTGGAGCTGATTCATCAAAGTGGATCAGCTCCGTTTTTTATTTAAATGCTTCGGGTAAAAACTCTTTTGAAACAGTTTTTTTGAGTCGGTCGAGCAAGGTGTCCATGGTGAATGCTCTTTTTAGCTGTGAGCCGTGGGACTTCAGAAGCTCCTCAGTATAATTCTCCAGTGTATAAAGCTTCAGGCTGTCTCTTGTCATGCTGTAATGGCACATTGTTGGGATGAGGAGTGGATTTTCTATTCTTACCTTGCCGGAATCATCTTCGACGATGTCAAAGGTAAGTATTCCGCCAACCATATACTCATTATAGTGCATTGTTGAAAGGAGATTTCCAAGGGAATAGGCGCAGAGTGTTCTGTGACCGTTCTCACCCTCTATCCATTCAACGGGCTGTAAAGTGTGGGAATGAGTGCCTAAAATAACATCTGCCCCCAGAGAAGCAAGATGCTTTGCGTAATCTACCTGTGAAGCCCGAGGTGTAATGTCATTTTCTGTTCCCCAATGCATAGAAACTATAATGATATCAGCTCCGTTTTCCTTTGCCAAGCCGACGTGGCGCGTCATGGTATTCTTATTTGCATAGGGAATAACAAGCTCGCTTGTGCTTCCAAGAGAATTTTTGTGTGCGTCGTTAATAAAAGTTATATAAGAAAGGAGAGCAATCTTAATTCCGTCCTTTTCGATAAATCTTACGTAATCATAGTCACTTTTTGTATATCCGCCGATCATGGTAAGACCGTGTGTGGCGGATTTTTCATTCCAATAATTTATCGAATTTCTCAGGCCGTCTTCTTTCATATCAAGCATATGATTATTTGCAATATTTATGATATCAAAGCCAACCTCCGAAAGGTCGTTTCCGATCTCTGAGGGCGCATTGAAATCCGGATAACCACTAATGCCAAACCTCTCTCCCGCAACAGGGGTCTCATGGTTGACGTAGGAAATATCGGCATCCTTGATTATATCTGCAATGCCCTCATACATTTCGGTAAAACGGTAATTTGCTTGTGTGCCGGTGTCAGAAGCATAGATTATGGCATTATTTTTTGCATCGGTAAAGACGGCCTCGTGGATTATGTTGTCACCTGCTGCGGCAAAGCTGATGCGTGTCTCTCCAAAGACTTCTTTTTCGCTTGGCATTTCTATATTAAGTATCTGATCTTTGTCTATCATCTCGTTTATCTGAGCTCTTTTTCTTTCTCCCGAACAAGAGGGAAGAAAAAGCAGAAGTACAAGAAAAATTGGAAAGATTTTAATTATTTTCATTGTAGCACCTCGCTTTTACAGTGATAAGTATAGCACAAAAAAGATACAAAAGCAAGTTTTTTAATAAAATTTTACATAAACGCAGGATGTGACAAATTTTTCTTCCCAAAGATGTTAAAATATGCACAGAAGCAAAAAGCAAAGGAGATGTAAAATGGAAAAAGAATTGTATATTTCTCATTATGATGAGAAAAAGGACAGAGTTACCCTTAGTCTTGTTGGGGAGATAGACCACCACAGTGCGGCACTTCTTCGGCATGAAATAGACGAGATGCTGATGAGAGTACACCCCGAGACTCTTTATATCGACCTTTCGAGCGTTGATTTTATGGACAGCTCGGGACTTGGGCTTATCATGGGGAGGTTTTCGCTTATGACAAAGATTGGGGGCGAGACGGTTGTGATAAATCCTTCACCGAGAGCAAAAAAAATACTTGCTCTTGCGGGCATGGATAAAATTATAAGAATTGAAAAAAGGATGGCTGGTACAAATGAAGGCAAAAAATAAGGTGATAAACTCAATAAAAATGAAACTTCCTTCACTTTCGGCAAACGAATCTGCGGCGCGGGCTATAGTTGCGGCGTTTTCAGCACAGGCAAACCCTACGACAATCGAAATAGCGGATATAAAATGTGCTGTTTCCGAAGCCGTGACAAACTGCATAGTTCATGCATACCCCGATTCGATTGGAGAGATTTACATATCGGTAAAAATTCTTGAAGGGCGCATAATTGTAGTGGAAATAAAGGACAAGGGAAAGGGGATAGAGGATATCGAGCTTGCAAAAACTCCTCTTTATACGGGTGCGCCGGAGGACGAGCGAAGCGGAATGGGCTTCACCGTTATGGAAAGCTTTATGGATGAAATGAGAGTGCGCTCAAAAGTAAACAAGGGCACGACGGTTCAACTCATGAAAAGGCTTTCTCAAAGGAGATAAGGATGAATACCGATAGCCGATTTGGTGAGGTGGAAGGTTTGATCGAAAATAATTATTCAAAGAATAAATCGCTGATAGCACTTGCACAAAAGGGGGAAGAAAGTGCAACAGAGGAGCTTATAAAGAGCAACATGGGGCTTGTGCGCAGCATAGCCGCAAAATTTCGGGACAGAGGCCTTGAATATGAGGATCTTTTGCAGATAGGAACGATAGGAATGCTGAAGGCAATAAGAAGCTTTGATCTTGAGCGTGGAACTGTTTTTTCCACCTATGCCGTGCCTCTTATAATAGGCGAGATCAGAAGATATCTTCGTGACGATGGGATAATAAAGGTCAGTCGAAGTTATAAAAAGCTTGGAGTTCAGCTTTTAAAGGCGAAAAACGATATAATGACCAGTGAGGGAAGAGACCCTCATATTGAGGAACTTGCCACACTTTGCGGGGTAAGCGTTTCGGATGCGGCGGTGGCTCTTGATTCGATAACGCCGGTAAGTTCTCTTTCGGACTTTATATACGGAGAGGATGGAATGACCCTTGAGGGAACTATAGCTGATGTTGACAGTAGTACGGAGATGGAAAGACTGTGCGAAAACATTGCACTTTCTCAGGCAATATCGAAGATGCAGCCGCTTTGGCGAAGGATAGTCCTTCTTCGTTATTACAGAGACTATACCCAGCAAGAAACGGCTGACGCCTTAGGGCTTTCTCAAGTCAAGGTTTCGAGAGAGGAAAAAAAGATATTCGCTTTTCTCCGCGAAGAGCTTGCATAGAACAAAAGATGAGCCGTTTCTATTATAGAGAGAGGCACTATGTGCATGCGGCTTTTATACTTCGTTACCCGCACTTTTTTATATGCTGATGGGAGGATATATGAGCAAGAATATTCAAAAAAAGGTTATTGATATTACCGGCATAGAACTTACGCCCGGAGACCCCATCGTTTGTCTTGGAAATGGGGAGCAAGGCTTTGAGTGTTGTTGCGACGAATGTGACTACTATTTGCTTTGTTATCCTGATTTTGATCCCAAAAAACAATCAAGGAAATATTGCTGAGAATAATGTTTATGTTTCACAATCGTGTAAAAAGGACGAGGAATTATAATAATTCCTCGTCCTTTTCCTTTCGGTAGGTAACGTATTCTGTTAAATTTCAAAAACCGTCCTTAAGAGTACGTCACGTTGACAGCTCTTTTTTTCAATTATTGATTTCAACTCTATTTCTGATTTTTCCCGAAAGGAAAGCAGAAATATTTTCTGCCATTTCAGAAAGAAGTCTCGTTCTTGTTTCATAACCGCCCCAAGCAATGTGAGGAGTCATGCAAACATTTGGCAGAGAAAGGATCTCATTATAAGGATGGGAATCAGGGAAGGGTTCAACAGAATAAACATCGCATCCAAAGCCGCCGAGTCTTCCTTCGAAAACCGCCTTTGCAACTGCTCCCTCGTCAAGCACTGCTCCTCTTGCAACGTTTATGAGGATCGCATCCTTCTTCATAAGCGAAAGCTGCTTTTCGCCTATCATCGAGCGAGTACTGTCACTTAACGGAGTATGTACAGAAATAATATCAGCTCTCTCACAAATGGTATCAATATCCATACATTCAATATCATCAACAGGTGTTCTTTTGCAGGCAATGACACGGCATCCAAAGGCATGGGCGATCTTTGCAACCTTTCTGCCGATATTGCCAAGACCTACGATGCCCCACGTCTTTCCGCAAAGCTCGTGAAATTGCGGAGTAAGACGGTTTGCAATGCCGGACGAGGAATAAGCACCGCTTGAAACATATGAGGTATATTCCGGCAGGTGCATTATTATCTGAAGGGCAAGAGCAACCGTAAGCTGTGCAACACATTCGGTTGAATAACCGGGAACGTTTGAAACAGCAATTCCGTTCCTGTGGCAATATTTTGTATCAATATTGTCGAAGCCCGTTGCCGCCTCACAGACGAGCCTTAAATTCTTTGCTTTTTTTAGACTGCATTCAAAGAGCTTGTATTTGTTTTGCAGAATTATGTGAGCATTTCCTGCTCTTTCCTCAAATTGCTCCTCGGTGGTGTTATCGTATATAGTTACCTTTCCGAACGTCTCAAAAATGCTGTAATCAAGATCGTCACCGATGGAAGCAGCATCAAGGATTACTATATTAAGTTTTTCCATAAAGAGTCTCCATTAAAAACTAAAGGTTGTCTGATCGGATGACGTACTCGCTTGCTTTGAGACGGGAAACGGAATTCCCAGATGCTCATAAGCCATTCTCGTTACGACTCTTCCGCGGGGGGTGCGGCTTAAATATCCTATCTGCATAAGATATGGCTCGTAAACATCCTCAAGGGTTATGGCTTCCTCTCCCACCGTTGCCGCAAGAGTTTCGAGACCAACAGGCCCTCCGTCATAGAATTTTATAATGGTTTCGAGCATCTTTCTGTCGGTATTATCAAGTCCAAGCTCGTCGATCTCAAGCTTTCCAAGGGCAAAATTTGCAATTTTTGAGTCGATCTTTCCGCTTCCCTTGACCTGTGCAAAGTCTCTGACGCGCTTTAAGAGTCGGTTTGCAATACGGGGAGTACCTCTTGAACGAGATGCTATTTCGTAAGCTCCGTCTTCTGTAATATCCATTTCGAAAATGGAAGCACTTCTTTTTACGATAAGAGCAAGCTCCTCGGGGGTATAAAGCTCCAGCTTTAAAACGACACCAAAGCGATCGCGCAGCGGTGTTGAAAGCTGACCGGCTCTTGTTGTTGCACCGATCAAAGTAAATTTTGGCAGATCAATGCGTATGCTTCTTGCGGCTGGACCCTTGCCTATTATGATATCGAGGGCAAAATCCTCCATTGCGGGGTAAAGTATCTCCTCAACATTTCTTGAAAGACGGTGGATTTCGTCTATGAATAGAACATCACCCTCGTTGAGATTTGTAAGAAGCGCAGCGAGATCGCCCTGCTTTTCGATGGCAGGCCCGCTTGTAACACGCATATTTACGCCCATTTCATTTGCGATTATTCCCGAAAGGGTTGTTTTACCAAGACCGGGAGGACCATAGAGAAGGACGTGGTCAAGAGAATCTCCGCGCACCTTTGCTGCTTCGATATATATTTTTAGATTTTCCTTTGCCTTTTCCTGACCTATGTAATCGCTAAGCTCCTTGGGGCGCAGAGAATTTTCACTGTCCGGAGAATTTTCGCCGTCCTCGGGGGAAGCAGAGGTTGCCATAAGTCGATTTTCAAAATCAAATTCGTTATCCGAATCGAACATAAAAAGCTCCTTTTATTTCATAAGTTTTTTCAGTGCCAGCCTGATTATATCTTCAAGCTCAAGCCCCGACGTATCAATGGTTTTGAGAACAGACACTGCCTCGTTTCTTGAATAACCGAGAACCACGAGGGCATCCTGTGCCTCGGAAAGACGGTTTTTGGGAGCTTCGGCAAAGGCGGTGGATTGATTTCTTGATGTGTCCGAAACGGCACTTACGTTTTCCTTTGAGAGCTTGTCCTTAAGCTCAAGGACGATTCTTGCGGCAGTCTTTGAGCCAACACCGCTTGCCTTAGAGAGCGTTTTTGTGTCCTCGGAGCATACTGCAAGAGCGAATTTTTCGGGTGTGAGCAATGTGAGTATAGCCATTGCCGCTTTTGGGCCGACACCTGAAACAGATATGAGCAGCTTAAATGCCGAAAGCTCCTCTGAGGAATAGAAGCCGAAAAGCTCCATATCGTCTTCGCGTACCGCAAGATAGGTATATAGTTTAACTGTGGGGGCATCCAGTACACTTGATTTTGGTGTCGGCAGTGAATCGTGGGTAGTTCCGCTGACAGTAAGCTTATATCCTACTCCGCCCGCATCAATTACGGCAATACTGCTTTCAAGAATCGTCAGTTTTCCGCTGATATAATAATACATTTAATCTTCCTCTATTTCTTCGTTTTGTTCTTCAGAAGCATCGGATATTTCTATGACCGCATTTTCAGATACAAGCTCGATATCATCATCGGAATCATCTGCCAAAACATCTCCCGATACTATTTGGTCTTTTCCCCTGTTTTTTATAAGGTCAATGAGGCAGAGCAGTATGAATATGAGAATACAAATGATACTGCAGGCAGAACCGATTACAAATGCCTTTGGCATATAGCGCATTTCAAGGGTATGTTCGCCTTCATCTTCAATATTGAATGTTATAAGGGCATTCAGCGTTTTTGAATATTCGATTTTCTCGCCATCAACATAGATGTTCCAGCCCTGATCATAGGGGATTGTCGTAAGGATCGTTTGAGCATTCTTAGTTGTCTCTATGGTGCCGATAAAATGGCTTTCGGTGTATTCTTCGATTTTATATTGAGTTTCGGCAAGTTTGCCGATGGCATATTTAAAGGCATCCATATCAAGATAATAGAGCATTGGAACATCTGCCATAACGTATATCTCGTTTTGAGCGACGGTAAGTCCGATCCTCATGGAATCACCCTCTGTAAAGGTTGTTCCGACAGTGACTATTCGTGATGTTTCATTCCCGTAAAAGGTATCCATGGGGACCCCGTCCACCTTTAGCTTTACCTCGCGGGGATAGTCGCTTGGAAGATAGAAATAATATTCAACGTCTGATTTTGGGACATCAAAATAATAGTTGATTATTGCGTCTGTGGAGGAGTTTTGAGGAGAATATTTATAATGTCCTGAAATATACGTCTCTTCCATGTTGTAGAGGTAATAATCGTTGTAGTCAACAGGTACGAAAAGTGTAACCTCCTCGCCTATCATCGCACTGACGAGTGCATTGAGCTGAAGCGGAGGAGTTTCCTCCTTTTCCATATCCACGGAAAGTGTCTTGTCATCAACTCCGTATGCAATAGAGAGTGCATAGGGATTGAGATAGGCTGTGTAGCTGTCGTCTTCAAGCTTGTACGCCTCTTCATAATACCTTCCCCAGCCATCCTGAGAAATGATATATTTTATTCCCAGCAGAGAATCGTTTACGGGATTTCCGCCAAGATATTTTGACCAATGGGATTTTGACGCATAGCCCATTCTGTTGAGAAATCTTATGGTTTCTTTGTTGAGAGTCGATGTGGAATTTGAAAGACCTCTGATGCCGAGTGCCATATTGTCGTTCGTCTTTCTGTGCTTCGTTTTTTCAAAGCGGTAGAAAGAGGTGTCGTTTTCTTTTATCTCTTCAACTATGGGGCTGAGATCCGATATGAAATTGTTATATGAGCTGTATTTTGAATAGTAAACATCGTCATGAAGATCAAGGCAATTTGAAAGACCGTTGCAGAATGTCTCAAGACTTATAAAGATAACTAGGATAAGAGTGACATTTTCCTTGAGATTTTCCTTTTTCATCAGACAGAGCAGCACAAGAGTAAGTCCCACAAAGAAAAGTGAAAGCCAGATACCCTCAAAATCCTTCATGTTTTCATATTCCAGCTTTTGAGCCAAAATAAGGAAGAAGGAAAGGGCTGCTGCGATACCCACGAAGAATTTAGCAGTGACGCTTTCGATTGCTGAAAATCCTTTGTGAGCAAGAACGAGCAGGAAGAAGCAAAGCATGAAGCTGTATCTGTAATTAAGCCAGTTGGGACGCTGGAAGCCGTGCCAGACAAGGTCTGCAGTACTCATGCAGAAGCTTAGCACGAAGAAAAGAATAAAGCAAGCTGCAAGTATCTTTTCCTTTGCGGAAAAATTCTTTGAGACAAAGAACACCGGAACGAGGAAAAGGGTAATAACGCCGCAATAAAGGAAAGGCCATCCCTCGGGACGCACGGTATCGTACGAACCGGGGAAAAATTTGGTGAGAAGATCTAGAAAATCAAGCTTGACAGTGGGCAAGAAGCTTGGATTTGAGAAATTCGTCTTGCCCATTTGCAGGGAATAATAAGCCGTGAGGATGATTATCATTGCCATTCCGCAGGCAAGTGCCGAATAGATTACAGTTCTTGAGAGGGAAGCAACAAAATGAAATCTTTCCTTTAAAGGATTATTATTTTTGCAGGAAAAATAGTAGTAGAAGAAATATGCAGCAACGAAAATGCAGACCATATATCCGATATAGAAATTACTGAATACCGAAAGGGCAAGGAAAATGGTGAACATTTTGTATTTTTTGTTTTTTATGAGTTCTTCAAGACCGAGTGCAACAAGAGGAAGCCACATAACGCAGTCGATCCACATGGTGTTGTGCTGCTGAACGACGCAGTAAGAGGAAAGTGCATAGAGCATCGAGAGGCATATTATCGAAATTCTGTTCAGCTTTTCGCTTGTTTTATGCAGATACAAGCCGAAGGTAAGACCGCATCCTCCCGTTTTAAGAAGGAAAAGAACAAGAAGTGCCTCCAACATTCGTTCTTTTGGAAATAGACATACAAGATACGAAAGAGGACTAGCGATATAATAAGCATAAATGCCCATAAATTCGCCGCCGAGAGCGCGAGAGAAGGAATAGAGCAGACTTGCATCTCCCCTCACAAAATTACGCAAAGCCTCAAAGAAATAAACATACTGACCGTTAAGGTCGAGAACAAGCACCGAGCCGTCTCCAAAGGGATGTATCTCTCTGGAAAGATAAATGAGATACATAATGACCACGGGCAATATGAAGCAAAGAGAAAGGTAAAGATAAGGGCTTTTAAGAAACTTTGAAAGCGGGGCAGGGGACGTCCTTTTTTTCTTTGGCTCGATTTGAGCGTTTTCCGAATTTTCCTCATGGGGGATGGATATTTCCTCGCCCACATCTGAGAGGTGTTTAATTTCCTTATCCATTATCTTGTTCTCCTTTTATGAGCTTTTTTACGGATTTTTCGAGCTTTAAGCGATCAATGACCATGTCTCTGCCGCAGCCCTCGCAAACAATACGAATTTCACTTCCAATGCGTAATATTTTAAAAAGCTTTCCGCCGCAGGGATGTTTTTTTTTCAGCTCGACGGTATCGCCAACAGAAAATTTAAGAATAATTGGCTTCATTTTGTCCTCCGAAAATGACAATATATGTTCATTATAACACAAAATGCATGATTTGTAAACCTCATACGGTGAATTTTTGTATATAAATATAAATTTATATATTTAATTTGCAAGTTGATTGACTTTAAGTGATAATTGTGGTATAATGTAGATTGGAAAATTGTTTTGGAGGTGCAAAATGGTAATTCTGGGAATAGACCCCGGGCTTGCGATAGTGGGCTGGGGAGTGGTTGAATATAAAAACGCAAAATTCAAAACACTCGGCTATGGCTCAATTACGACTCCAAAGGAAATGAACACACAACAGCGTCTGAAAAAAATATATGACTCTCTTGCGGAGATAATCAAAAAATACCGTCCCGAGCAGGTTGCAATAGAGGAGCTTTTTTTCAATACCAACACTACGACGGGCATCAGAGTAAGTGAAGCGAGAGGAGTTATACTTCTCATTTGCGAGCAGGCCCATATGGGTATATTTGAATATACACCGCTTCAGGTAAAGCAGGCTGTGGTGGGCTACGGAAGAGCTGAAAAAAAGCAGGTCATAACTATGGTAACGATGCTTTTGGGGCTGGACTCGCCCCCAAAGCCCGACGACACGGCGGATGCCCTTGCGATTGCCATTTGTCACGGACACAGCGGTGCTTCAAGGCTTGCGGAATATTACAACAAATAAGGAGCAGATTTATATATGTGGTTTTCCGAAAATTGGAAGGATTATGAGCTTCTCGATACATCGGATGGCGAGAGACTTGAAAGATGGGGGAAATATATACTGATAAGACCGGACCCTCAGATAATTTGGAAGGGTGTCAAAAAGCATCCCGCATGGAAAAATGCAGACGGCATTTACCGTCGCTCAAGTAACGGCGGCGGGGGCTGGATAAAGAACGAGATGAGCGAGCAGTGGAATATAAAATACGGCGAGCTTGGCTTTGTTCTTCGCCCGATGGGCTTTAAGCATACGGGGCTTTTTCCCGAGCAGGCGGCAAATTGGGATTGGTTCTCCTCACTTATCAAAAATGTCGGAAGACCGATAAAGGTGCTTAATCTTTTTGCATATACGGGCGGTGCAACGGTTGCTGCCGCAAAGGCGGGTGCTTCAGTTTGCCATGTTGATGCGGCAAAGGGAATGGTGGCGCAGGCAAAGGAGAATGCAAGGCTTTCAGAGCTTGGGGATGCACCCATCAGATATATAGTTGACGATTGCAAGAAGTTCGTCGAGCGGGAAATAAGACGCGGAAATAAATACGACGGGATTATAATGGACCCTCCTTCCTATGGCAGGGGTCCGGGCGGCGAGGTCTGGAAGATCGAGGAGAGCGTTGATGAATTTGTATCGCTGGTTTCGCAAGTACTGTCGGACAAACCGCTGTTTTTCCTTATAAACTCATATACCACGGGACTTTCTCCCTTGACAATGAAGTATATAATAGATATGCGTGTTGCAGAGCGCTTCGGAGGTAAGACCGAGGTCGGAGAGCTTGGGCTTCGCGTTACACAAACAGGAGGATTTTTGCCATGTGGTGCAAGCGCACGTTGGCAGTCTGACGGAGCGGACGAAAAATAATGAGTGAAATGAATGATTATTTTATAAAGACCGAAGATCTTTGCGCTTCATACGAAGAAGATGACGGAAGAAGGATAGGGGTTCTCGAAGGAGTTTCTCTTGGTATAAAAAAAGGTGAATACGTGGCGATCCTCGGTCATAACGGATCGGGAAAATCGACACTTGCAAAGCTTCTCAATATGATTCTTATACCTGATTCGGGCAAGATATATATTGACGGAGTGGATATAACGAGCGATAAAATGACCGAAAGGGATGTTTACGATATCAGAAGAAAGGTCGGAATGGTCTTTCAAAATCCCGATAATCAGCTTGTTGCAACCATAGTCGAGGAGGATGTTGCCTTCGGCCCTGAAAACCTCGGAATACCATCTGCTGAGATAAGAACAAGAGTTAACGAAGCACTTGAAATCGTGGGAATGACCGAATATGCAAAGCAAGAACCCCATAGACTTTCGGGAGGTCAGAAGCAGAGAGTTGCAATTGCGGGAATAATCGCAATGATGCCTGACTGCATGATATTTGATGAGTCCACGGCAATGCTTGATCCCATAGGACGCCGTGAGGTTATGGATACCATTGATATGCTCAGACGCGAAAAGGGAATAACGGTCATAAATATCACCCATCATATGAATGAGGCTGTCAGAGCCGACAGAATTATCGTGCTGAATGACGGAAAGATATATATGGACGGAACGCCCGAGGAGATATTCAACGAGCCTTATAAGCTGGAGCTGGCAGGACTTGAGACCCCCCAATGCACGGCACTTGTGCAAGAGCTTCGTCGCAAGGGATACGATATTAAAGGCGAGTGTACAACACCTGAAAAATGTGCTTATCTTCTGGCAAAAGCGATTATGAAAGGATAATAAGAAAGCTGAGATGGTTTGATGCGGTAAGGCATAGAGAATATGTCACAGAAATTCGCGAACTCCAAACGGTGTCCCCTCGGACGTATCGGCTTTATTGCCTTTAGCAAATTTGAATAATTTTTTTAGCCGTTTTGGCTTATGAGGTAAATTGATGGCAGAAATTAGACTCCAAAATGTTTCCTATGTTTATAGCGAAGGAACGCCCTATGAGATGACTGCGCTTAATGATATAAATGCAGTCATCAAAAGCGGGAGCGTAACAGGAATAATCGGTCATACGGGTTCGGGAAAATCGACTCTTGTTCAGATGCTGAACGGACTTGTAAAGCCCGTCAGCGGAAAGGTCCTTCTCGACGGCGAGGACATATGGGAAAAGCCCAAGGAAATAGGAAAAATAAGATCAAGAGTTGGACTTGTTATGCAATATCCCGAATATCAGCTTTTTGAGGAGACGATAAAAGCGGACATTGCTTTTGGACCTAAAAATATGGGAATTGATGAAAAGGAAATTGAGAAGAGAGTGCTTGAAGCTGCGGATTTCGTGGGACTTCCGCACGATCTTCTTGATAAATCCCCCTTTGACCTTTCGGGCGGTCAGAAAAGAAGAGCCGCCATTGCGGGAATCATCGCAATGCACCCCGAGGTGCTTGTTCTTGACGAGCCTGCGGCGGGACTTGACCCTACGGGCAGGGAAATGATTATGAAGAGCATCATGAACTATAAAAAAAGAACGGGTGCAACGATCGTTATCGTCAGTCACAGCATGGAGGACATGGCAAAATATTGTGATGAGCTTATCGTTCTTGCTTCGGGAAAGCTTCTTATGTCGGGCAAAAAAGAAGATGTCTTTGGGAAAAGCGAGGAGCTTACGTCGGTCGGGCTTGATGTTCCGCAGATAACGACTATGATGAATCTTCTTTCAAAAATGGGAATCCCCGTATCCGATTCGGTCTATACCGTTGAAGATGCACTGAATGAAATATATAAACTTCTTTAAGATTGGAAAAAAATGAAAAACATTTCTCTTGGACAATATTACCCGGGAAATTCGGCAGTACACAGAGCAGACCCGAGGATGAAGCTCATTCTTTCGTTTCTCTATATAATCTGCTCATTTCTGTGCAGTAATATTTTAAGCTTTGTGCTTTTGCTTCTATCGGCAATTTTTCTGATACTTGTTAGCGGGATACCGATGGGACTTATAATGAAGTCAATAAAGCCGATAATTTTTATACTTGCATTTACCGTCGTTATAAATATCTTCTGGACGAGCGGTGAAACAGTGCTTTTTGAATGGCACTTTATCCATGTATATTTTGAGGGCGTGATGAATGCGGTGTTTATGGTGCTTCGCATCTTTGTTCTTATAGTTGGGGCAAGTCTTTTTCTCACCTATACAACCACCCCTATTGCGCTGACGGATGCGATCGAGCAGCTTTTTGCACCGCTGAAAAAAATAAAGATACCCGTTCATGAATTTGCAATGATGATGACGATAGCACTTCGGTTTATACCTACTCTTATCGACGAAACGGACAAAATAATGTCGGCTCAGAAGGCGAGAGGTGCGGATTTTACAAGCGGAAGCCTTATAAAACGGGCAAAGGCTCTGATACCGATACTCATTCCCCTTTTCGTGTCTTCATTCAGACGCGCTGACGAGCTTGCAACAGCAATGGAATGTCGTTGCTATCACGGCGG
>JAZUPD010000048.1:0-24096 GCA_045604985.1 Eubacteriales bacterium | reverse complement strand
TTCAATAAATTCTACACCGTTTGGAATGCTTGTTATCTTAATCGGTGAAACTTTGAGATCATTAATCAAAAAGTCTTTAACATTCTCAGAAATTGCAATGGCGCATTTACCAACAAAAGTAAGCTTTCTATGTAAAAAATCGCTGGGAATATTTGCCAAATGTAAAGTATAAACAAAGGGAATGCGATAAAAAACATTATAAATTCTCATCAAAAGTGCCGCTTTTCTGTGATGGCAATGAACAACATCAATATGATGCTCTTTAATGATCCTTCTCAAGCCCTTGATGACTTGAATAATTTTTATGGGATTATTGGAAGCGGCAGGTAATCTAACAAATTCAACACCATTAAAAAGGTCTTGATCCTTCGTGGAAGAAACCACCACAACATGATGACCTTGCCTACATAGCTCGCCACTTAGTTGCTTAACATAGTTTCCAACTCCGGTTTTTGCTAAAATTCTGGAAAAAATCAATATATTCATTCATAACCTCCTTAAATTTTCTTTGCCAGATAATAATACTTGCTCATAAGCTTTTTCATAAACGGAATTTTTATGAGAAGCTTTGCAACTACTCTTACTATCTTGAAAGCCCAAGCCTTGATTACATAATTTACAGCAGACCTCGTCCACCTGTGCGGGTGAGTGCTTATAATATTTCCACAAGCATCTGACAGAGCCGTAAGAAGCTCGTCGGTATCCTTATAAAGCACATTTTTATCATCGCTCTTTATAACATCGTTATTTATCGGATCATATATAAGCTGAAAATGTCTGCCCGCATCCGAAAAATACAGATAATCCGTCCCGTATTTTTCCTTGAAATTAACCATAATATCTGCCATATGGGGATAAAGACCTTGAACCTTCTCGCTACGGAAAAAGTCTCTGTTTGAGGTATAACCAATCCTCTCCGCCACAGGATTTCCATGCTGACAAAGTGTTTCAAGCTTGAATCCGTTTTTTTCAAAAAGTTCGGCATTTTGGGCAAATTCAGATATCGCTTTTCCCAAATCACCTTTGCAGCTGTCCATTACATCGTAATGATAGGATATCTCGTGACCCATTTTCTGCATTTCGGAAAGCATCTCTATATTCTTTGCGTCGTTCATAAGATACGCCTGAACATAAAACGAACCTCGGTGACCGTATTTTTGCTCAATTCTCGCCATTGTCAACGCCTTGGAAACATCGGTCTCAACATCGTGCTTCAAAACAAGATAATGAGGCTGATCCGCATTAACTTCTCTCGCAGGAATACTTTTTATGTAGTTTTCAGCCAGCCTTTTGCAGAAGGCATCCCATTTTTTATAAATGAAAATCATTATTTATTCAATCTCTCTCTCAAAATAGTCGACGATATTCCGTCAGTATGATCGAGATACACCACGGTGCAGCCCACAGTGGCAAATTCCTTTTCGTAAGCCGCCCAAGCTTCGGTTCCCTTCCAATCGGAGCCAACAAATACCGCATCTATCTTATGCTCAACAACCGGCTTTATTTTGTCCATATCCGATTGCAGTACCACTTTATCGACGTATTTTATCGCCTCAACGATCTCAACTCGTTCTTTTTCGCAGATAACGGGGATCTTATTTTTTCTCTTTAGACAAAGCTCGTCGGTGGTGACTCCCACGATAAGAAAATCGCACTGTTCCTTGGCTCTTTTGAGAATATTCAGATGCCCGATATGGAACATATCGAAAACCCCGGTAGTATAACCGATCTTATACTTCTTTTCAGCCATTTTTCATACCGTCTTTCTTGCAAATTTTTTGAACACCCATCCGCGCACCTTATTTGGAAGCAAGACCTGCACGACGAGTCTTTTATTTATGTTGATCATATATCTAGGGAAAGATATGACTTTATTTTTAAGCATAAATCCCTGCAATTTCGCTTCGCTCTTAAAATACTTGAAACCGCCTCGGCGCTGGTACATTTCTTTTCCCACACGAACATTGACCAGATTATCTGAAACATTGGCAAATTTCATTTCCGACAGTGCCATACGAAGCCATAGGTAGTAGTCCTCTTCGCAAAACCAATCAATAAAGCCTCCCGCTTCCTGAACCTTCGAACGCTTGAACATAACCGTTACCAAATTCATTGGACAGCGATCTCTCATATCATCCTTGATCTCCCTGTCAGAGCAGAAAATACATCTTTGTCCGACGATGTTCTGTGGGTCTCCCACAAACTCGGTTATATTTCCGCCAACAATTGCAGTCTCACTATCCTTTTCAAACACCGCAAGTTGTTTTTCAAATCTATCGGGAACGCTAATATCATCTGCATCCATAATCGCAACTAATTCATTCGTACAATTCTCAAGCCCCGCACGTCTGGCATTTCCATGCCCCTGATTCTCTTCAAAGCGAACGACCTTGAAAAAGTCAAGCTTTTCGTATTCATCTATCACCGCTCCAAGCTTATCGGGAACGGGACCGTCAACCACTAAAACTATCTCATCAGGCTTCTTTGTTTGCTCTATTACGCTGTCCACCGCAGTCTTGAACCACTCGGGATCATCCTTGCCATAAACACACATTGATACAGAAAATTTTAAATCTTTCATAAATCAAACCTTCATAAGATCCTTTGCTTCTTCCTGAAGCGAATCGTATTGTTCTTTTGTTACCTCTCCCTTTGAGAGCAGATAATCTCCAAGGTCGGTGGCGGTTGACACTCCCTCCTCGGTAATTCCGTCCCTTGCGAATACCTTGAAAACGGTCTTAAAAATTATTGCGACATCTCCCCAAAGAGTGATTTTCTCAATATATTTAAGATCATATTCAAATTTCTTTTCCCATGACATGGCGTTCCTTCCGCTGCACTGTGCAAGGCCGGTAAGACCGGGACGGACGCTATGACGGCGTCTCACGTCTTCCGACATAAAGACCATATCACGCACGAGCTGAGGTCTTGGCCCCACTATCGACATTTGTCCTGCAAAAATATTAAACAGCTCAGGAAGCTCATCCAGAGAAGTTGATCGAAGCATTTTCCCATATCCTGTGAGCCTCTTTTCATCCGGCAAAAGATTTCCGTCCTCATCCTTTTCGCACGTCATGGTTCGGAATTTTATAAGGCGAAATATCCTTTCATCCTTACCGGGCCTCAGCTGTGTAAAGAAAGGATTTCCCTTCATTTTCACCGCACCGATGACGATAAGCGTCAAGATCACGGGACAAAGCACGAAAATAGCAAGAAACGAAAGCAAAAGATCAAAAAATCTCTTGAAAAATTTAACGTACATTATGTATTCCTCGTTTGTAGCTTCAAAATATCATTTAAAACAGCTTTTTATGATGTCTATGACCTTTTTCTGCTCTTCCTCTGTCATTTTATTATCGCTTGGAAGGCAAAGTCCCCTATCAAAAATGTCAGAGCCAACATCAGCTGCACCGCCCGAAATATATGCATTGGTCATAGCACGTCCCGAACCACTGCAGGTTACGAACTCATGCATACGGTACAAAGGCTGCATATGCATGGGCTTCCAGATAGGACGCCCCTCTGCATTATATGAAGCAAGCTTTTCGAGTATTTCCGTAGGACAGGTTTTACCTTTCTCGGAAATATATAAAGCTCTTGAATCATCTCTCACCTGTCTGCACATATAATCACGGTCAATAATCATAGCAGAAAGCCAATAATTAGGCTCGGTATTATCAACGATTGGGTTCATATGCACGGGAAGATCTTCAAAAGCATCGCGGTATCTCTCATAGATTGCCTTTTTTTGAGAAATATGCTCGTCAAGATACGGGTACTGACCACGAACAACTCCCGCAATAACATTGCTCATTCGGTAATTATAGCCGACCTCCTCATGCTGATACCAAGGAGCGTTTTCTCTTGCCTGTGTCGACCACTTTCGTGCTTTATTGGCAGTTTCAAGGTCGTTTGTAAGAAGCGCACCGCCCGAAGATCCTGTAATTATCTTATTTCCGTTATAGCTTATTGCGGCATAGTCCCCAAATGAACCACATTGCTTGCCGTTCAGAGTCGCTCCCAACGCCTCGGCAGCATCCTCAATAAGAAGTGCTCCATGCCTTTGACAGATCTCCTTTATCAGATCAATGCGCCCCGGAAAGCCGTAAAGCTCGGCATATATCACCAGCTTTACTTCAGGATACATTTCAAAAGCCCTTTCAAGTGCCGCAGGGTCCATATTCCATGAATTTTCCTCTGTATCAATAAATATCGGAATTCCGCCTTCGTAGACCACGGGATTCAGAGTTGCATCAAAGGTCATATCGGAGCAAAAAACTCTTTTTCCCTCCAAAGTTCCGTGACTGACATTCGGTCTGCCGTAAAGCCTTTCGCCTGCAACCTTCACGCAAAGATGAAGAGCGGCGGTACAGCTTGAAAGTGCAACGGCATATTTTACTTGCGTTTTTTCTGCCGCAATCCGCTCAACCTCATTTATATTTTCTCCTACAGTGCTCATCCAGTTAGTGTCATATGCTTGCTGAATATACTTGATCTCCTCCCCGTGCATCGTTGGAGACGACAACCATATTTTATTGGCAAACTTTTCAAACATAGCCCCTCATTCCTTTTGCATTCATTTTTACGAGAAGGAGCGAAATCGCAAAAGCGTCATTTCTCCATCAAAAAGCCGAGCTTTGCAAAACGCCTTCTCGCCATATATATATTATTAATAAACATTTTAACACAGACTGTAAAAAAAAACAACCCTTTTTTAATATTTTATTAAAAAAACTTTACCTTAATTAAAAATACTGGGGCGGAGCAAAGATTTTAGAGCTTACAAAAAAAAGCAGCTCGATGTCATTACCAATTACATCGGTCTGCTTTTTTTGTTAAAACAAAACATTATTTTGTGGCATCTTCCTCAAATATCTTTGCCGTTTGAGCGATGCAAACGGGTAATATTGCCGCAGGATCTGCCGCCTTCAGCACGGAAATACACTCATTCATAGTTGCTCCCGTAGTTACGATATCATCAACGAGTATCACGCATTTTCCCTTTATACTTTCTGAATTTTTTGCAAGTGAAAAAACATCCCTTACATTTCTGCGCCGAGACTCCTCGTCGAGATTTTTCTGCTCGCTTCCGTCTCTTTCACGCCTCAAAAGCGAGGCATACGGAACACGGGTTATCTTTGAAAGATTTTTGGCAAGCACCCTGCATTGGTCGTAACCATAATTGATGATTCCCCTCTCTCTCCTTGGCACATTTGTTATAATCAGGTCTGCACCAAGGTAGGCTGAGGCATATTTCATAATCGGTAAATAGAGCTGATATGATGCAAACCTCTCAACTCTCCCATCTGCATTTCTTTTGAGGGAAAATATCAATTTTTTAACCGCCCCCATTGGATCTCCTTTATATGAGCAAAGCTTCAGAAGCACGTTATTCCCGCTTCTTCTCATCATATGTGGCGGGCATCTGCAATCTATCATCGGAAGGCGGCAACGGGCACATTGACATAGCTTCGCCTTCTCCCACTCCGCACGACAGGAAGTACAAAAAGCATCGCCTCCCTTTTTGCGAATGAGCTTTGGCGCAATTTCAAGCACTTTCCCGCAACAAATACATTTTGGCGGGAATAAAAATTCAATAATATCCATTCGTACCTCGGAAATTTTTCTCCGAATAGTATACCACGAAAAACGACTTTTTTCAACCCTTTGCGATGCTTTTCATGACCGAATAGAAAATTTCAAGCTCCCGCATAGTGTTAAATGGACTGAAGCTGATCCTCACAGCCCCGCCTTCGGGAGTTCCAAGGGTCTTATGCCCCAAAGGCGAGCAGTGATATCCCCCACGAACGCATATGCCGCATCCGTCAAGCATATCGGAAAGGCGCTCACAGGGAACAGAATCCATGTTAAAGAGAAGCACAGATCCAACATGCATCGGCGCATATATCTTAACACGGCGTAGCGACGAGAGCATATCATACGCACGCCTGAACAAAGTACGCTCATGCTCGTGTATCTCGTCAAGTCCACGATCCTTTATAAATTTTATTCCCTCGCAAAGTGCTGCAACAGAAGGCACAGCCAGAGTTCCCGCTTCAAACCGCTCAGGGGAAAGCTCTGGCATATGCGCTTCAAGAGAATTTACACCGCTCCCCCCCTCTATGATAGGATTCGGTTTTATTCCGTCACGCAAAACAGCGAATCCGCTTCCTTGAAGGCCATAAAGCCCCTTATGACCCGGAGCACAGACAACGTCGATATTATCACGCTCCATATCTATTGGAATATGTCCTGCGGACTGTGCCGCATCAAGAACTAAAATTATCCCCATGGAGCGGCAAAGCGCACCGATCTCTCGAATCGGCAAGACCGCAGAGCAAATATTTGATGAATGTGCAGCTATGAGCATTTTTGTTCTCGGATTTATGAGCCTTTTTATCCCCTCACAGATGCCCTCCGAGCTTCTGTCGTCACATAGGCACATAGTATCAAAAATGCTAAATTTAATAAGTCCCTTTTCCGCAAGGCAGGCAATTTGCCGATAAACAGAATTATGCTCCATGTCACTTATGATAACATGGTCTCCCTCTGTGAGAAGCCCTTTTATAACCATGTTAAGAGCATAGGTATCGTTATAAGTGAAAAAGACGTTTTCGGGCTTATCCGAGCCAAAAAGGGATGCTATCTCTTCCCTTGTTTCATAAATTTTTTCTGAGGAAATTCGGGACAGAGAATGTGCTCCTCTGCCCGGATTTCCGCAATAGTTTTTTATACATTTTGTAACCTCTTTTGTAACCTCAATCGGCTTGGGATATGAGGTTGCGGCATTATCAAAATATATCATAGCTCGGTATCTCCCCTATAAAATCTCCGAACTCTTATTCTCGATTTTTCAAGTATTATCTTTGAATTTTCAAGCAGACTGCACGGTATCTCTACGCCGTATGCGCAGCCTCTTTTGCTCTTCTCACCGTCGAGCTTTATAACTCGGCAAGGAATAGCAGACGTTGCAAGTGCCTTCTGCGCTTTGATAGCATAGGTCTGCGAGGAAAATGATGCTATGCAATCCATAATTTATTACCTCCTTTGTATCAGAATACGCAAAAAATCAAAAAATGTTCCTTTACCGTAGACCGTCACGAAAAATATCATTTTTTAAATTTTCTGTGCGTTATCGAGCAAGCGGAAGCATTGATGCTTCATATGTGAGTATGAACGCACACAGTAATAAAGGTAAAGTGTGCCAACATACGCAATTTATCGTGTAAACATAGTGCAGATAAGCCTTCCCCCAAAGGGAAGGCTTATCTGCACTAATCTATACACACCAATATATTCTTTTAAATCCTATTTTAGAGCGTATTTACAAACTCCTCAATCCTATCAAGGGCTTGGTCTATATGCTTTATTGAGTATGCATAAGAAATTCTCGCAAACCCCTCGCCCGTTTCGCCGAATGCAGTGCCGGGGACGATCGCACATTTATATTCTTCAAGCAATCTTTCGCAGAATTTTTCACTTGAAAGTCCGAATTTTCCAACATTCGGGAAGGCGTAAAACGCACCCTCCGGCTCAAAACATTCAATCCCCATCTTTGCAAATCTCTTCAGCAGATATTTTCTGCGGCGGTCATATTCTTCCTTCATCATCCGAATATCGTCATCGCCGTTTTTTACCGCCTCAAGCGCAGAAAACTGGCTCGTGGTCGGCGCACACATGATAACATACTGATGGAGCTTTAACATCTGCTTTGCAAGAGGTGCGGGAGCGGCAATATAACCCATTCTCCAGCCTGTCATTGCATAGCTCTTGGAAAATCCGCTTGCAACTATCGTCCTCTCGTACATATCCTCGATATTTGCAATGGAAAAATGCTTTCTTCCGTATGTAAGCTCGGAATATATCTCATCCGAAAGCACTACGATATTTGTATCACGAATAACCTCCGCAAGTCCGCGCAGCTCATCCTCCGTGAGGATTGCCCCCGTAGGATTATTGGGGTAGGCAAGAATAAGCATCTTGGTCTTCGGAGTTATAAGGGCCTTAAGCTCCTCGGGGGTAACCTTGAAATTGTTTTTTGCCTTGGTTTCAATGATTACGGGAGTACCGCCTGCAAGACGCACGCAAGGCTCATAGCATACAAAGCAAGGAGTTGGGATTATGACCTCGTCTCCGCTCTCAACGCAGGCTCTTATGGCAAGATCTATCGCCTCCGAGCCGCCAACCGTAACGATGACCTCGCTCATACCGTCATATTTCAGCGAAAACCGGCGTTCGAGGTATTTTGCTATTTCACAGCGAAGTTCGGGCAGTCCAGCGTTTGATGTATAATATGTCTTGCCGTCCTTTAAGCTGTCTATTCCAGCCTCTCTTATATGCCAAGGGGTAACGAAATCAGGTTGCCCCACGGTAAGTCCGACAACATCTTCTCTTCCCTGAAGAAGATCAAAAAATTTTCTGATCCCCGAGGGCTTCATATCTGCAACGGTGCTAGACAGCACCTTGGTATAATCAAACATTATAATTCTCCTCTGATATCCACATCCGGCACTCTGTATTCAACTCCCTTGTCCTTATATTTACGAAGAACGAAATGAGTCGAGCAGGACATAACGTCTTCAAGAGTTGATAGCTTATGAGTAACGAAATACGCCACTTCACGCAGAGTTTTCCCCTCGATAAGCACGGCAAGATCAAAAACACCGCTCATAAGATAAACGCTCTGCACTTCGGGATACTGACTGATCGTCCTTGCAACCTTGTCATATCCAAAATCGTGTTTTGGTGTTATCTTTACCTCGATAAATGCACTGACATATTCTCTGTCTGTTTTATCCCAGTCAACAAGTGCCTTGTAGCCGAGAATAATGCCCTCTTTTTCGTATTTATCTATGGCGGCTTTCAGCTCTTCCTCGCTTCTGTCGCACATCGTGGCAAGCTGCTCAACCGTATAGGTTGCGTTTTGTTCAAGCAAATTAAGTATTTTATCCATGTTTTTTCTCCTTATTGTTTTATTTTCTTTACGATATTATCATACGTCAGTCCATACTTTTCCGCTATATCTCTTGCATAGCTTTTTCCGTCGGGCTTTGCTCGTACTATCTTAAAGGAACGCTTTCCGTCATAAATTCCCGCAACAAGGGTGTCGATATGTCCCCCGCCCTCAATTTTGCTTCTCTCATTTATGCGGTCGATCTCGGCGGCAAGCTCATGCAGATGGGTCGAGAAAAGGCAACGGCATCTGTATTTTGCAAGTCCCGAAAGCACTTCTGCGGCAATATATGAAGCCTCGTAAGAGCCTGTTGATGAGAGCGATTCGTCAAGCAGAACAAGACTGTTCTTTGTGATATTATCAAAAATACACATAAGTCTTGCACATTCCTCTCCAAGCCTTCCCTTGTCGATGGTATCCTCGGAGCCTGTGGGGAAATGGGTAAAAATTCCGTCAACGGGGCTTATTTTCGCTTCCGAGGCCGGCACGAACATTCCAAGCTGCATCATCGTCTGTGCAAGACCGATGGCACAGGTAACAACGCTCTTTCCGCCGCGGTTAGGTCCGGTAAGCACAAAAATGGATGCATTTTCGTCAAATTCAATATCATTGGGGACTACTTCATCCTCAATTTTCAGCGCAACGCATGGATTATAAAGCCCCTTTGCAACAAACTTGCCTTCCTCCATCGGCACTATCTCAGGGGTTATGAGCTTACATCCCCTTGCCAGAAGGGTACGCATCATTCTCGTTGCCTTGCCAATAAATTCTATCTCGGGCATAAGATTGAGAAGAAAATCGGTATTTTCCAGAACGTATGTCTGCACGATCTTCTTCCATGAACGGAGAGACGACCTATAAACATCGTTGATTGCAGAATTGAAGGCAAGAGAAAGAGCTGTCTTCTGATTCTCATTTTGCTTTTTGCCAAAGGGAACAAGACTTGCAATGCAGGTATAACCGTCATTCTTCTGACCGATATGTAAAATCTTATCAAGAACATCGCCTGAGCGAAATTTTTCTGCATTTATCGAAAGGACTCCCGCCTCTGTTGCTCGAAGCTGTGCATCAAGATTGACTCCGATCGTGACGGATTTTATTTCTCGCACTCTGTTCGTAAGCTCATTCAGCTTAACATTCAGCTCTTTGTAATAGTCACTCTCCGAAAGCTCGTAAATCCTTTCAGCAAGGGTAGTAAAAGCTTGGCTTTTAAGTTCGCTGCGAAGAGGGACGAGATGTCTTCTCAAAAGATCGACGCTTGAAATATAAAGCTCGATCTCAGTTATGCACATAAGATAATCTTCTGCATTTCCGCTATCCGCTTCAAGGCGGCGAAGCTCTCCGATATCCGAAAGTATCGGTATAACAGAATTTAACATTCTGCCAAGCTCCTCGTGCGCCAGCATATCGCTGAACATTTCCCGACGGTAATTCATAACGGCGGGAGACATGGTCAAAAATTCATTTAGATTTCTGCTCTCGGTATCAAGAAATTCAAGAAACCCAAGCTCCGAGAGTTCATCCATGCTAACATTCGGAACGCCCTTTCCCGAATAATGCTCCGCCTCATCAGCAGTGGTGGGATAAAGCAAACTGAAATTTTTAAGATCGTTCATTCTAATCTCCATATAAATATACTACTACACATTATAACCGAGTTCTTTTCTTTTTGCAATACTATTTTTAAAAAGTATTGTATTTGTTCGTGAAAATTTGCTTTTTCCTTGAAAAAAATAGGATTTTGTGATAAAGTTAGTGTAATGCTTATAATCAGGAGTGTGATCTTTTATGAAAAGCTTTATGGATGAAAAATTTTTGCTCTCAAACGAGTGTGCAGAGATCCTTTATGAAAACTATGCTTCAAAAATGCCCATCATAGATTACCATTGCCATCTTCCCATAAATGAGATAGCAAACGACCGCAGCTATTCCAACATTACCGAACTTTGGCTTGAAGCCGATCACTACAAATGGAGAGCGATGCGCTCATGCGGTGTGGATGAAAAGTATATAACCGGCGATGCTTCTGCATATGAAAAATTCCGTGAATACTGTAAGGTAATGCCCAATCTTATCGGAAACCCCGTATATCACTGGAGCCATCTTGAGCTTCGCCGCTATTTTGACTGTGAGCTTACAATAAATGAAAAGAACTGTCAGGAGATCTGGAATATCACTGCAGAAAGGCTGAAAAGCCCCGATATGAGTGCAAGAAGCCTCATAGAAAAAAGCAACTGCGTACTTCTCTGTACAACCGACGATCCCGCAGATTCTCTTGAATATCACAAGCAGATAGCAGATGACGAGAGCTTCGGCACACAGGTACTTCCCGCATTTCGCCCCGACACGGGACTCAATATCGAGCGTGCGGGCATCACGGCTTATATCGAAAAACTCGGCAAGGCAAACGGAGTTGAGATTTCAGACCTCCATAGCCTCATGGAAGCATATAAGGCTTCACTTGATCGCTTTGCCTCTCTCGGATGCAAAACAGCAGACCACGGTATCGACGATTATATAAGCTTTGAAAAGCCCGACGAATACCATGCAGACCTCATCTTCAAAAAGGCTCTGGCATCCGACGGAAAGGACATCACCGAGGACGAGCTTACCCTCTTTAAAAGCGAAATGCTCTATTTCTTCGGAAAGCAGTATAAGGAAAGAGGATGGGTAATGCAGCTTCATTTCGGCGTTGCAAGAAATCCCAACACAAAAATGTTCAAAACCCTCGGCAGAGACAGCGGATACGACAACATCAATGGCAGGAATTGTACAAGAGACCTTGGTTATCTGCTTGACTATCTCACAGAAAACGATGCGCTTCCCAGAACCGTTCTCTATTCCATCAATCCCGCAGATAACGAGGCTATCGGCGCACTCATCGGCTCTTTTCAGAGTTCAGGCGACAATATGCCAACCGTTATGCAGGGCAGTGCATGGTGGTTCAACGACAATATCGACGGCATGAGAAACCAGATGCGCTCTCTTGCAAATCTCAGCGCATTCGGTCGCTTTCTCGGTATGCTTACCGACTCCAGAAGCTTCACATCCTATCCGAGACATGAATATTTCCGCCGCATTCTATGCGATATAGTAGGAACTTGGGTGGAAGATGGCCTTTACCCCGCCGAATATGACGAGCTTGCTCAGCTCATCTGCGATATCTGCTATAACAACGCAAAGAATTTTTTTGGATTTGAACTGAATTAAAAATCAAAATAGATCAAAAAACTAAGCAGCTTTGCATTTTTCGCAAATCTGCTTAGTTTTATTAAGAATATTTCCACCTGCGCTTTCCTTTATATACAATATTGACGGCAATTAGCTTTGTTGCAAGATATGTTGGAAATAAATACTGTTTGGGCATTTTATGTAAAAATCCCGACAAAACTCGACCTTGTAAATCCGAAAATAGAATAAAGAATGAACGAATGAGGAATAATATTACCGTCAAAATATATTATCCGATGAAGAACATAAAAAAACGCTGCGAAAAGGTCTGTTGTCAACATTATATCAAAAAGTACCGCTATTGCAATAAAATGATTTTTGTACAAATTGTAAAAAATAATTTCACCATTGACATTGAAACCATTATGAGTATAATAATATAAGTTCCAATTTGTTTTTTACATCGGAGGTCAGTTTTACATGAGAAAAACTAAGATAGTATGCACCATCGGACCTGCTTGCGAGAACGAAAAGACCATTGAAAAGATGTGTCTTGCGGGCATGAATGTTGCCCGACTCAATTTCTCACACGGAGAGCAGGAGGACCATCAAAAAAAGATAGATATAATTAAAAAGGTCAGAGAAAAGCTGGGACTTCCCATTGCCATTCTCCTTGACACAAAGGGGCCCGAATACCGCATCGGCACTTTTGAAAATGGCAAAATCATGCTTAATGACGGCGACATCTTCACCTTTACCACTGAGGATATGATCGGAAATGGGGAAAAGGTTTCGGTCAGCTATAAGGGTATGATCGGCGACCTTGAGATAGGTGACAGAATATTGCTGAATAACGGTCTCGTCCATTTTGAGGTCTTGGAGCTTTCAAAAAATGAAGCAAAATGTCGTGTTCTTATCGGCGGTGAGCTTTCAAACAGAAAGAGCATGAGCCTTCCCAACAAGGTGCTTAATCAGATATACCTCAGTGAGCAGGATAAGTCGGATATCGCATTTGGTATTAAAAACGGAGTTGATTTTATCGCCTGCTCCTTCGTTTCCTGTGCACAGGATCTTATAGATGTGAAAAATTATATAAAAGAAATCGGAGGCACACAGGCTGATATCATTGCCAAGATAGAAAATCAAGCGGGCATTGATAATATTGAGGAGATCTGTTGCGAATGCGACGGAATTATGATTGGCAGAGGCGATATGGGAGTTGAAATTCCCTTTGAGGAGCTTCCTGCAATTCAGAAGCACCTGATAACAACCTGCCGTTTGTTGGGAAAAAGAGTTATAACCGCAACAGAAATGCTCGAAAGCATGATAAATAATCCACGCCCCACAAGAGCGGAGATAAGCGACGTTGCAAATGCTGTTTATGACGGAACGAGCGCAATTATGCTTTCCGGCGAAACGGCAGCAGGCAAATATCCGGTTCTGACGGTCGAAACCATGTCTAAAATTGCGGAAAGAACCGAAAAATCCATTCATTATGAAAAACGCTTCAAAAACAACGAGTTCAAGATAAAGAACACCGTTGACGCCCTTTCCCATGCCACATGCGGAATGTCGATTGATCTTGGCGCAAAGGCAATCGTGGTCTGCTCGATAACGGGAATAACCGCAAGAATGGTTTCAAGATTCCGCTCGCCCGTTGACATTATAGGGCTTACCACAAATGAGATAACATGGCGCAAGCTTTCCCTTTCCTGGGGTGTTATACCCATGATTGCAGAAGAATTCAACTCCACCGATGTGCTTTTCTACACTGCAAAAAAGATCGCAAAAAGCGTAATGTCGCTCTCGGAAGGCGACAACATCTTAATAACCGGCGGAATAACAAACGGCGTCTCCGGCAATACGAGCCTTATCAAGGTTGAGACTATATGATATATTAACCCCTCAACACCGATCATTCAATATAGATTTCCTTTGTAATCCATATTAAAAGCCTGCACAAAAAAGCAAAAAGTTTTCTCGCAGTTGAAAACCATGGAAAGTTTGAAGATAACAAGCATCCCATTCTTGATATCGAATGGGCAGGTGAAGGGGCAGACCCTTCTGTAAGGACGGTACGCTGAATGTTACTTCCTACTATGCAAGTCTGACAGTTGATAAGGAGAACAACTCTCTGATAATCAAGGCAAATGATTTTATCCATGCCGTGATACTCGAAGGCAAGGCTATCTTGGATGACAACTGCTTCTCGTTTTTCCCCGTCCAGATCTGAGCAATAGTTTAAAAAAATTACTGATGCGCCCGAATTTAAAAAAACAGTCTATACAGCTAGATAAGATCATTAAGTAAAACGGATACTCATTTGAAAAGCCAAAAGAGTATCCGTTTTGTTTTTTCAGCCTAACCGTACATCATTTGAGGGGAAACGCAGGATTATACTGATAATAATTCTTTGAATTGAGTTTTTCACGCACCATTCCCATGGCTTCACCAAAGCGCTGGAAATGGACGATCTCACGCTCACGCAGGAATTTAATGGGGTCAATAACGTCGGGGTCGTCCACAAGTTTCAGGATATTATCGTATGTGGTTCTCGCCTTTTGTTCCGCACCCATATCTTCAGAAAGGTCAGTCAGCGGATCCCCCTTTGATTGCAGGTATGCCGCAGTATTAGGCACTCCGGCAGCAGATGCGGGATATATTCCCGTTGTATGGTCAACGAAATACGCATCAAATCCATCTGCCTTTATCTGCTCGACAGTCAGATTTCTTGTAAGCTGACGCACTATGGTGCCTATTATTTCAAGATGAGCTAGCTCCTCCGTACCTATTGACGTATTTCATTGTTTATGATATAATATTAGAAAAAGGAGGTTTATCTATGAAACTTTTAGATCTACTATGGGATTTTATTTATGCAAAAATGACCACTGAACAATACAAGGAGTCAAAGCGCCTCTTCGAAAATGATGAAAGATTACTATTATTTCTTTGCTTTTCATATAATACTACCGAAGTACTTTATGGAACAGGGACTATGCGCTTGATAACAAATCCACAAGACCTTTTTTTAAGCCGTGAAGAGATCTCCGCATTTTTGGAGGAATATAAAAATTTTGTCAGAGATGTTATAAATGAGGAGCAGGAAAATGCCACAAACACAAATAATAGAACCAATTAAAAAAGTTCTTAAGATCGACGATGACGAACAACACAATGTGTGTGCCTATTGCCGTGTTTCCACAGACGAGTCCGATCAAAAGAATTCGCTTACATCACAAAAAATGTTCTTTTCGAGATATTTTGAAAAGCGAAGTAATTGGAACAATGTGGGCATTTTTGCCGACGAAGGAATAAGCGGAACTTCCCTCCATAGACGAGACGAGTTCAACAGAATGATCTCACTTGCAAGCAAAAGGAAAATCGATATCATCTTGACAAAAGAAGTTTCCCGTTTTTCACGTAATGTCCGTGATCTGCTCAACATCGTTGAAGAACTGCGAAAAAAGAAAATCTATATTTGGTTTCTCTCTGACGATATAAATACAGAAAGCGATGATTACAGAGAAAGACTTGTGGAAGCCGCCACCGCCGCAGAAAAGGAAAGCCTCAGAACCTCACGTCGAGTGAAATGGGGACAAATGCAGCAAATGCAAAGAGGCGTAGTTTTTGGCAGACGAGAAATGTTCGGCTACAACATCACAAGAAATGAGCAAGGCATTCAAAATTTTGAAATCGTACCCGAAGAAGCGGAAGTCATAAAGGAAATTTTCCGGTGGTTTGCAGATGGCGACGGAACTCATATAATCGCCCGCCGTCTTGAAGCCAAAGGGATAAAAACGAAGCGTTTTAAAAACGGTTGGTCAAATACAGTTATTCTGAGAATACTCAGAAATGAAAAATACGTAGGAGATCTGGCACAGGGAAAAACCTACACTCCCGATCCTTTGACTCACAAGAAAAAATACAACAACGGTGAGGCTCAAATGGTCTATATAACAGACCATCACACAGAAAGTGCCATAATCCAGCGAGAATTATGGAACAAGGTACAAGCTATGCTTAAAGAAAACGAGCCTGACGACGGCATTAAGCTCAAGTATTCAAACCGATATTGGACATCGGGCAAAATTTTCTGCGGCTGCTGCGGAAGCAGATATATAAGCTATAATAAAAAGCAAAAAAACTCAAACTATAAGGCCTGGATATGCTTTGAAAATCATCAGCGCGGACAGAAAAAAGAGAACATTAACGAGTCGGGAGATGTCTATAAAACAGGCTGTAATAACAAAAGAGTATGCCAGGAGATTTCTATGGAAATGGATAATCTTGATCCGAGTCAGGATAATTCCGCAAAGATAAAATCTCTCGAAAAAAAGCTCACTTCCCTAAAAAATGAGCTTAAAGTACTTACCGAAAAACTGATTTCGGGCATTGTTTCAGACGATATTTATCTTTCGGTGAAAGAGGATAAGGAAAGCAAAATTTCGGATCTTCAAAACAAAATTTCAATTTTAAAAAACAGCAACAATTATGAAATATCAAAAAACGCACTCCAAAATAAATATGAGGTGCTAACGAAATTGTTGTCTATGCCAGATGATGAAATTAACGAAGAGCTTTTTGCCAGAATTACGAAAAAAATCGTTGTCTATCCGGGCAATATTCTCGAGATACATCTGTCATTTATGCTTCGCCCCATATATTTGCGATATAAAACAGTAGGCAGGGGAGAAGACTATAACGCTATCTTCGACGTTCTTTCGGAAGAAGAGATGCAAACAATTATCGGCTGACAAATCAGCATTTTCAAGTGCCGATTTTGCTTGTTCCCTACGCAAAAATCATATTTATTTTGCAAATTGCTTGACATATCCGCCCACTTGATGTATAATAAATATGGAAAATGCAGATAATATACGCAAAACAGATAGACAAAACGCGGAGGATTGTATCAAAATGGAACGATTACTTATTACTAAGCTTGTTGAGTGGAAAGAAAAATCCAACAGAAAACCGCTGATACTGAAAGGCGTCAGACAGTGCGGTAAAACTTATCTTCTTAAAGAGTTCGGAAACCGATATTACGAGTCTTGTGCTTATTTTAACTTTGAGGAAAACGAAGCCTTGAAAAACGTGTTTGAAAAGGACTACGATACCTCACGTATTTTGTTTGAGCTTGGTTTATATTTTGGCAAAACCATTGAACCGGGTAAAACGCTTTTGATCCTCGATGAGATACAAGAGTGCGGCAGAGCTATCACCGCTATGAAATACTTTTGCGAAAACGCGCCCGAATATCATATCGTATGTGCGGGTTCACTTCTTGGAATTGCTTTGCAAAAGCAGTTGTCATTCCCCGTTGGTAAGGTGAATTTTCTTACTCTGTATCCAATGAGCTTTTCGGAATTCCTGCGAGCTGCAGGTCCCGAAGCACTTGCTGATTTTGTGGAAAATTTCAAAAAAGGCGACAATCTCCCCGAAGTTATCGGTGAAAAACTTGCAACCTTCCTTAGACAATATTATATTACAGGCGGTATGCCCGAAGTCGTACAGGTTTGGTGCAACACGCACAGTATAGAGCAGGTCGAAAATGTGCAACAAGCCATCATAAACAGCTATGAGCTTGATTTTGCAAAGCACGCCCCCACAAAGGATTTCCCAAAGCTTACTGCAATATGGCGTTCTATCCCCGAACAGCTTGCAAAAGAAAACACAAAGTTCATTTTCAGCCACGTGAAAAAAGGCTGGCGTTCAAAAGACCTTGAAGATGCACTTGAATGGCTGATTGCCGCAGGACTTGTATACAAGGTCTGCAAGATAGAAAAACCATTTATACCCCTTTCTTCTTATGCAGATGATACCTCATTTAAGCTCTATATGTCTGATGTAGGCATTTTACGAAAGCTTTCGAAGCTCCCATACGAGGTGGTTTTGGACGCAACACCAACCTACAAGGAATTCAAAGGTTCAATGACGGAAAATTACGTTCTTTGCGAACTCTTGAAATCGGTTGACGATACCGCATATTATTGGTCAAGCGGAAACACCGCAGAGGTTGATTTTATTATTCAAAGCGGTACTGAAATCGTACCCATCGAGGTAAAATCCGAGAAAAACGTCAAGGCTCGTTCACTTGCAGAATACAGAAAAAAATACACGCCCAAATATTCCGTGAAAACTTCTATGAAGCACGAAACAGACGGCGAAGAGGTTTTGAATATTCCTCTGTATCTGATTTCACAGATGGCAAGCTTTATGAAAATCTAAATTACACTTTATATTAACAAAGTCCGGAAAAGCCACACTTTCGTGTGACTTTTTCGACAAATTAAGGGACTGAGCCAAAAGCTTATTGGACAGCAAATGGCTCAGCCCCTTTTATCACGGAATATGTTATATTTCTTCAAGCTCGTCCACGAGCTGGTCTATAAGCTCACTCAGATTCTTGTTTTTTCTTCGTAGGAAAGAATTGGATTATGGAAGATTTCTTCTGCGCGCTTGTTGTAATAAGATGTTATGTTCGTTGGGATTTCTTTACCGGGCATTTTTCTGATACCTGTGCAAAGCGCAGCTTTTCCGTTAAGTGAAAAAACATTATAGTTCCAACCATACACACCGCTATTATGTCCGATGGGGTCTTGGTAAGAGAGTAACTTGGTCAATTCGCTGAAATGTACAAAATACACTTTAGGAAATAATCTCTTAATGTCATTTCTTGTCATCTTCGTAGGGGGGCAATAAAACATAGTAAAATATCCTTTTGTTTAATAATAGAGTCAAAACAAGAGAAAAAAGTTGTTCCTCTGCCTTGCTGTTATTAGTATGATAGATTAAAAAAATAAAAAACATTTCTGAATGACAAAAAAATCGCGATTTTTTATTTTAAAACGAAAAAAGTAAATCAAGGTTGAAAATTGCAACTATCTTTTTTCTAACATAATATTTATAGACGGAATACACAGATTCGCGAACGATCATTTCCGTAAATAAAATTATAGGAGAAAAAGAAAATGAAAAACAACGGATTTTTCGAGGTACATTGCAACATTAACCACAATTATGATGAGGAGCCACTTAAATTAAAATTTCCGATGTCACTTCACTGGGAGTTCCAGCAAGCTGTTTCAAGAATAGATGCTAAAAAGCTTGAAAAATTGGCCGAAATATTTGCAGAGTTTGAGGTGTTGTCCGAAACTAAAAGGCAGACGTTTCAGGCACTTGTAGAGCAGAAAGGTGATGAAATAAAAAGCTTTGATCAGCTCATCGAGATTTTAAAATCGGTTAGATTGTGTACAGCTTTTTGCGGACATTGATCACAAAAAACGAAGGTGCTGGGGTTATCCCGGCTCCTTCGTTTTTTCTTTAAAATTATCTCATTTGGATTTATTACATAATTATAATGACACAATACCACGTTTGGAGAACAAGTATGGTGTTAAAAAATTTAAAGGAGTAAAAAAATGGAACAAATCACAAATGACAAACAAAATTATGCGTTTTCGGTGACCATCGAAAATACATCAACCGGAGAAAGCGAGGTATTACAATTACCCTCGACAAAAGAAGAAACAAAGGCGTTATTTGACAGGCTGAAGATCAAGCGCAGATATCGTATAAAGGACTGTGACTACGCGATGATACCGCAAATTCGCGAAGCCATTAATCGTTCAAGCAACCTAAATGAGATAAATTACTGCGCACACGAGCTGTTAAAGTGCGATGCGGATAAAATTGATTTTATCTGGCAGATACTCGAGTCTGGAATTGACTCTGTATGCTCTGCTGCGGAAGTCGTTAATCTCTTGAACAGCGCCGAATACACATTTTTCAGATTAAGTGGTGTGTCCACTTATGAGCAAGTGTGTGAATTTCATTTGGCAATGGAAAAAATAGCAAGATTTTCTCCAAATCATCACATACCAAAAGAAAAATTTTCTGAAATCGGCGAGCAGCTCGCAAGAAGTGAGCGCGGGAAGTTCGTCTGTGGAAATTATATTGCAAAAACGCGTAATTATTACCCCGATATTTATTACGGAGATGACAGCTTTCCCGAAGAATACCATATAACACCGTAAAGTAAAAATTACCCACTCGTTTTTATAACGGGTGGGCGATTTTTTTACAGTGTTTTATAAAAAGCTTTTCGCAAAAAATCATTAAAAAGTCCGCAAAGCCTTATAAATAAAGGATTTTGTCTTGGCAGGTGCGATGGCAGTCTGGATTAGGCTTTGGAAGGGACTTCGTCATTGATGTTTGTAGTTTGGTCTTGTATTTGTTTTTGGATCTGACTTGATTTTGTTTTTGTTTAATAAATAAAATAAATAATATATAAGAGTACATAAACAAGATGCACCCTTACAGAACTGTAAAGGTGCATTGAGATTAGATGCCTTTTAGCTGAATGAATGTATCTCCGGGTGCAAGTGGATCATATCGGTCAATACGAATAGGCTTGTTACTTTCGTTGGTCCAAATGACTTTTTCAATCTCAGTGTCAATATCATAGATTTCGATTGAGCCCGGATATATTCTCCATCGCAAAAGAAACTCACCGAAAGCCATATCTTTAGCTATTCCCAACAAAAGGGTATCTATCATCATTCCACGATGTAAATACGACTGCAATTCCTCCTCTTGCCCGTCAGAAAAAATTGCGCAGCCGCTTTTAAAGTGAGAATATTCGTCACCAAGAAATATTTGCAGCGTCATTTTTTACTCCTTATACGCAATTTCAGTTCGGGTGGGATTTCAATGGTGAAAAGCTCATAAGACGACGTGTTTTTCTCAATGTTGCGAGCCAAGTTCAGAAAATCGTCGATGTTTCTGCTGTGGCACAAATACATATCGGATATCGAGCCAAACAGAACCCTTTGCGACTGCGTAAACTTCTCGAAAATCGATCCCAAATAATTGATTTTGGATAGATTTTTGGTGTGCATCAAGCATTGATGCAGCGAAAAGTTGTTACAGCAAGTACTGACGATTTGAAACTCTTTCGGGGATAAATCTTCATCTCTTGTCTGTCGGTTAAATTCTTTTTGAGAAATGGGCAAAGTAATCCATACTCCCTCCACTTCCTGATTTTTCGCAATTTTGATTTTAAGTTGTTGTTTCATATTTTCCTCCAAAAATAAAATTAGCTAAACTCAATCTCCTGTTGTGTTTAGCTTATTCTATTTTCAGTATGTAAGAAAGTGACAAGTCAAAAAAGGCAATTCCCCGTTCGCGGAATTGCCCGTCCCTATTGTGGGATCCATTTAAGCCTAAGGTGGCTATCCTATAAATAGATATTATCTTGCGCATCAAGCCAAGCATCGACTTCATATTCTGCCAATGGCGTAATGTTGTGACAGCTTTTATTTAATGACTTTCGTGTTTTCACATCAAAAAGGTGCCATTTAGGCTCGCAGTCAAAACATAAGAAAAAATCACCGTCTTTAGTTTTCCAAATGGACTCGACCATATAAACACATTGACCGTTAAAAGATGATGATATATCGCTGAAATAGCACAGTTCTGATTTCTGTGTATCGTAAACCTTTCCGTTTATAGTTCTTCTCATTCTGTTTTCCTTTCTTTTTCTCCCACAGGGTAGCCGATCACCAATTTTTTTGAGGAGGTGGTGATCGGCGAGAATAGGAGAAAACGTTCAGCCCTTTTTTCCGTAAGTTTCGATGAAATGGAGACTAAAACAAAAACAATGAAAGAAAAAAGTTAAAAGCAAAAGATTAGCCCAGAGAAGGTCTGTCGTCAAACTCCAAGCTGTTTGTATCTTTCACTGCTATTAGTATGACAGAAAATGAAAAAAGAAAAAGTACCGATTATGTACAAACTACTGTTTCTCATTTTTTCTCATTCAAAAACAGTTTTTCGAAAAATTTTCTTTCATAATAGAAGAACAATGAAAAACGAAAGGAAAAAAGCAAATGAAAAACATTGTACTTAACGACTACTATTCCACACTCACACCAAAGCAGAAAAAGAAATTCAAAGAGAAAAAGGGGATGCTCTGCTACTATGAGTGGTTTGAAACTCTTGTGGACGATTGCACTCCCGAAGAGATCGGTTATATTTTCTTGGGGCTCTTGCATTATGACCGTTTCGGTGGCTCGGTTGAATTGCCCGATTTTATCGCTGAAAAATTGAATTCTGACAGAGCGCTTAAAATGACATTCACGATTTTCATGGACAAGACCTGTGCCGCATCGAAAGAATGGATAAACAAGCATAAGTTGCGTGCTACAGATGATGAGGACACACAAGAGGAAGCCATTGAAGCTGTCAAAGCTTGGGTGGGAAATTCAAAAAACAGCACCGAAGAGCAAGATGAAGATGTCCCATTTTAACTCCTTCACAGTCTATGACCGCAGACCCGCAGTCACAGACTGCCGTCTGGCAGAGCGTAACAGAGAAGAACAGAGCATGGCTGAGAAGAGCATTGCGGAGAGTGCAGAGCGAGCATTGAAGGGAGAGCATAGCGAACAGAGAGAGCTTAACATTATTATAAAAGAAATAATACCTATACACAACACAAAACCACCTGTTTACCTTAGTTTGGTAAGCAAGTGGTTTTTGTTTATTATATAAATGCTATATTATCGTGATACACTTTTTTCGCCTATATTAGATTTTTGACATTCGTGCGTTTCTTTGAGTTTTTCTTTCTCTTTCTTTAGCTCCTCATATTTTCTTTTATATTCGTCTCTGTCTCGGAGAAAGACGGCTATCAATTCCACAAGTTTTTCTACAAAACTGCGGAGTTGGTCAAGGAGATGAAATTCAACAATTACCTTATTTTTTGAGATACGTTTTCGGGGACTGTTTTCAATTTCTTCGATTTTGTCTGTGATGTCGATCGCAGCGGTAAGGGCAGTTTTGAGATCATCGGGTGAGATTTTATCTCGTTCCAAGATGTCGAGAGCTGTGTTCTTTTTATGTTGTAGTTCACGAACTACATCTCTCGTCTTTTGCCAATCCTCAAGGCGTTGATTTTTGCCGCTGTCTTTGCAGGGGTCTTTGCGTTCTGAAACTCCGTATTGCATTCTGATGCCTTCTGCGTTGAGGGACGACTCAAGCTCTCGGTAGATTTGATTTCTCATTGCGTTAAATAGGAGAGGGACTTTGTCTCTTCCGTTTATTATGGACTGTTCGGGAACATACCCCATTTTTGCAAGTGCGTTTTCAAGTCCTATGCCTACTTTTAGGCCTTTTGAGTTTTCCTTTTCATACAACGGTTTTGTGTCCAAATGAAAATGCCAGTAGCCTCTTTCCCCCGCATGACAGGTCGCTCCGAGAATGTGAAAATTGGGAAAATCCTTCTTGAATTGCTCCAAAGTATTTTGAAAAATTCTTACCGCTGTCTCTTGCGGTATTTTTTGTCTGTCGTCCTGATCGCCGATGCCGATGATGAAGGAACGGAATATCGGGATGACCTCTGTTTTGCCGTTTCTCGGGATTTTCATTATGTCATTTTTGTGGTCGTTGTAGTAGTCAAATCCCATTAGTTTATAATCTTTTTTCTTGGGTTTGTTTTTGATTTTGCCTGCATTAAATTTCTCCCAAGCGGCCTTATATTTCTTTTCTTGCCTTTCATTATATTCCTCAATGTAAGGCCGCATAAGCTCGTTTATCTGAGTCTTGTAGTCTTTGTATGGGATTAGCTCGATCACATCGTTTTCGGGGTTTATAACGTGTTTTAGCGTGTTTCTGTAATGACGGTCATGGTTATGAATTTCACTCCCGTTGCCACAGGTTATGCTTGCACTGATTTCAAGCATCTTATCACTTCCTTTTCATATTTTTGAAGAAGAATAGAAGCAGAGAAGAAGAGGAGGAGAGAAGAAGGGGGGATTTATATCCCTATTGTGTCAACACCCCCACTTACGGAGGGTGTTAACACATAGGGCTCTCCGAGGGTTAGAGAATTTCGCTACTATTCTATTCGAGATAAGTATGAAAGAAAAAGTGAAAAAAAAGTCGGATCGTAGCCATGTCGTTCTGTGAGCCAA
>JAZUPD010000047.1:0-28469 GCA_045604985.1 Eubacteriales bacterium | reverse complement strand
ATTTATGACATTGTCTTCCTAAGACCGCTTGGCCTCCGACTTGGCGTTTCTTTTTGCCAAGCTTTTTCTTTGCGCCTTTGGCATCAAAGAAAAAGCGGGCAAAGGGTTTAAATGTGCGAAATTCATAGTAATAAATTTAAGTTTGCACCTCGATCGCTCAATGAATATTATAAGTACAAATCGTTTATCCGCTTTTCTTTGTTGCGACAGGCGCAAAGAAAAGCTTAGCAAAAGAAAGCGCCGCTCGGGACATTTCGCCACTGCGGTGGCGACAAGCGCACGTGCGCTTGACCACGCAAGCTTTTGAAAAAGCTTGACCAAAACTTTTAACTTACGGCGTTCGTGCGCTTGAGCAAAACTTTTAACTTACAGCAGTTTCATGGTTCTCAGATTATATTACTTAAACTTTTTCATGATTTCTTCGAAAATTTCAAGTATTTTAAATCTTATTTCATATTTTCCGCTCCCCTCACCATTACTCTCTGTGATGATCTTATACTGCTCCGCCGTAAGCCCTGCAGCAATGAAGCCGTCACTGAGATCGGTATCCTTTTTCGATGCGGCTGAAAGGCAGATCGGCGGAAAAAGCACACACCACCAATTTTTCCCCTCCGCTTCTCCTATCTTGATTTGAAGCGAAAGATATTTTCCCGAGGGAAATGCGGCACTCTCATACAGCCTTGTGGGATAATATTCCTCGGAAAAAAGCACATATGCCCTATGAGGCGAGCCGTTTTTCTCCAAAGTCATGTTTGCACATTCTTCAAAAAGAGTAAGATTTTCTTCCATCAAAAAAACCGCTTCTTCACGAGTTTCACATCCCGCCAAAAGCTTATTTGTTAGCTCAATCACCGAGTCCCTCACCTTTAGCTTCATTTCCTGATCCTCCTCGCTGTCCGAATTTGCAAGAACATGAAGTCTGACAACGCTTTCATATATCTCTCTTTCGCCGTGAACCGGCAAAAGTCCAAGTGCAAGGGCGAGTGAAACAGCAATAAGTAAAACCGTAAATGCCTTTTTTTCCATTTTTACACCTCTTTTTCGTTTTGTATAAAGATTTTTGACAGCCACATTTACTTTTATTCAAAAAAATACATATTTGACAAAAAACTCCTCATAATGTATAATAAATAAAAGAAAAGGAGGGACGAAAAAATGAAAAAGAAAACCGTGATCACAATATTTTTTCTTGTGTTGATGATTTTTTCGTCATCCTGCTCGGGAAACATCCTTTCCCTCGCGGAAAAGGAGATCCCCTCAACTCTGCCCTATGAGGAGATTGCGGAAAATGCAGTTGGTCTTCTCAACCCCGATTCCGAAATGAGAGGTGTTTGGATAGCAAGCGTCGGAAACATCAATTTTCCATCAAAGCAGGGCCTGAGCAAGAATGAGCTTATGCGTGAGCTTGATAAAATAGTCAAAACCTGCTCTTCTCTGGGCATAAATACCATATTTTTTCAGGTCAGACCCACGTCTGACGCCCTTTATTCTTCGGATCTTTTTCCTGCCTCCGAATATGTTTCGGGAAAACAAGGTGAAATGCCCGAGGGAGATTTCGACTGCCTTGATTATCTGATAAAAGCTGCAAAAAGTAAGCGAATAAGAGTCCATGCTTGGGTAAATCCTCTCAGAGTCACCTACGGAAGCGCAAAATATCCCAAAACAGACCTTTCCGTTCTTTCAAAGGATCATATAGCAAGGAAAAATCCCGAATGGGTTGTGCCTTATGCCGATGGGAAGCTCTATTTTGATGCGGGAATACCTGCCGTGAGAGAATATATTGCCAAGGGAGTTGGCGAAATCGTTTCAAATTACGATGTTGACGGCATAGTTTTTGACGATTATTTTTATCCTTATCCCATAAATGGCGAGGTTTTTGACGACGACGCAAGTTACTTGAAATACGGCAATTCGACAGACAAGGATAACTGGCGCAGAGAGAATATAAATTCTCTCGTTAAGTGCTGCTACGATGCGGTAAAGGAAGCATCCCCTGCTTGCCTTTTCGGAATTTCTCCCTTTGGTATCTGGCAAAATGACGATGGCAAAAACGGCGGCAGTGCCAGCCGAGGTCTTGAAGCCTATGAGAGTCTTTATTGCGATGCTCTTGCATGGATCAAGGGGGGATATGTGGACTATCTTTCTCCTCAGCTCTATTGGCGATTTGATACAGCCGTCGCACCCTACGGGGAGCTTGCAAATTGGTGGAATTCCGTTCTCGACGGAAGCAGCGTTAAGCTTTATATATCTCATGCGCCATATATGTACGAGAGCTGGGATAACCCCTCGGGAGAGCTTACCGAACAGATCAATTCCTCAAGAAATATGATAACTTATAAAGGCAGTATTCTTTATGGATATGCGGCAATCGCAAATAATATAGAAGGCGTTGCCGATGAGATAAGGACTCTCTTCCGAGACGAGATAATTTATTCGGATTACTATTCGACGGCAGAGCCGCTTTTGCTTTCCGATCTTCCCAAAAGCACGGTCAAGAAAAAGATAACCGTCAGCGGAAAACGCGACCCCGCAATCACCCTTTCTTACGAGGGACAGCGGATAAGCAGAGATAGACACGGCAGCTTTATTCTTGAGGTCGCCCTTGATATTGGCGAAAACAGCATAATTTTTGATTATGGCGGAGAAAAAACGGTTTTTAAGACAGAACGCATCAAATAAAGATAAAAAATAATCGGAGCATCCTTTCTGTCAGGATGCTCCGATTATATGATGTAAAAAAATGATCTTTAATATAAGTTTTTGTCTTTCCGTCTTTGAAAAAATCCATTATGCAAAAGAAAGCCTCCGTGCTATCTTAAAGCTTTTATAAAAGCCCATAAGTTCCCAAAATATCATAACTCCATTAAACTTAAAAGGACGCAGCCTTTTCGTCAAGAAGCTTTTTGCGGGATCTCTCAAGATTTGTTCTCTGACGTTGCCGTATTTTCCCAGAACCTCCTCCCAAAACAGGATGGATTATAGAATTTCTATCTTTTCAATAACAACTGGCTCTTTCGGAACATCGCTGTGGTAGCCGTAATTACCCGTGGGAACTGCGGCTATCTTATCAACGACCTCAATTCCCTTCGTCACGATGCCGAATGCGGCGTACTGACCGTCAAGATGGGGCGAATCATTATGCATGATGAAGAACTGAGAAGATGCGGAATTGGGAATCATAGTTCTTTCCATACTAATAACTCCCCTCTTGTGCTTGATATCGTTCTGCGGGAAGCCGTTTGCAGCAAATTCTCCTTTGATAGAAGCGGCATTCGTGTCATTCATAGAAGAATCAAATCCGCCGCCTTGGATCATAAAACCCGGGATAACACGGTGAAATATAAGATTTTCATAAAAGTTTGATTTTGCCAGCATAACAAAGTTTTCAACCGTTTTCGGTGCTTTGTCGGGATAAAGCTCAAGCTCCATCTCGCCAAATTTTTGCACGGTTATCTTAACCTTAATGTTTTCCATATTTTTTCTCCTTGTATATCAATTATAATTTTTGCTGTTTGTTTATAACATTCTCAATAGTTGGGGCATAAGCTAAATCAAAAAGCTCATTTATTCTATCCTGCTTGCCTTCAAGATGAAGATATCCGAAAAGAGCCTCAAATCCCGTTGCCTGTCTGTACTGTGCCACGGTACAGTTTTTGGGGGTGTTGCTATGACCGATATTTCTTCCTCTTCGGTATGCCGCCTCTTCTTCCTCCGTTAGAATGTCGAGAATTCGGTGCATAGCCTCTGCCTGCTCGGGAGCACGGACAAAATTCAGGGCCTCGGCATTGAGATGCCGTGAGCTTGAAAGTCCGGTCTCAACAAGAAAGGTTCTGGTGCATATTTCAATAACACAATCGCCAAGATAAGCAAGGGCAGCTGTGCTTACGGTTTTAATATCTGCAGAAAATTTTTCGGTCATAATTCCTTTACCTTTTCAAGATATTCTTCATATGTCAAAAGAAGTTTCAATGCAGCAAGGAGTGCATTTGCGGTCATTCCGCACGGAAGAGACAGTTTTTTTGCAAGCTCATCCCGTTTTTTTGCACTATTCTCCCGCCCCGAAAGCCCGTCACGGTAAAAATCCACCTTTGAGAGAGGGTTTTCCAGGGATGCGGCATAAGCATCGGGGGTACTTTTGCCATCTGATGCGTAAGGATCAAAAATTGATCGCAAAAGCTCTCTTTCCATGCCTTCAACTCCGAGAGTACCCTCCTTTGAGGGCTCGGATTTTCTTTTTTCTTTACCCTTTATCTGTGGGATATAAAGCTGAATCAGTTTTTCCTGCGGAATTGATGAAGCAATGTGGGAGCGGATAAGCTTTCCTGCGCCGTCGCTGTCGGTCAGAAGTATTATCGGGGTTTTATTTGAAAGAGCACGGAAAAGCGCAAGCTTTTCACTCTTTGAAAACACGCCGAAGCCGTCTGTGGTATATATCTGTGCATCTATAACGCTTATCAGCCTCAATCTGTCATATTTTCCTTCAACTATGACAGGATAAGGAATCTTAAGCTTTTCTTTTTCTGCCATAACGAGAGCACCTTTCTTTTTTATATCCAAATCATGCCTCAAAGGGGATGTATATCTCCTCTTTTGTGTTGACGGCTTCTTCAACTAGAACGTCAAAATCGAGTTTTCTTTCCTGTTCAAGCACCTTTCGTAGCTCGGGTCTGGTTTTTGGATGGCGGGGCGTGAACACGGTGCAGCAATCCTCAAAAGGCTGTATTGACGTTTCAAAGGTGTCTATTTTTCTCGAGATCTGAACGATCTCCTCCTTATCCATTCCTATGCAGGGACGGAAAACGGGCAAAGAAACCGCCTCATTTGTAACCGAAATTGCCTGCATTGTTTGCGAAGCAACCTGACCGACGCTCTCTCCCGTTATCAGTGCAAGGCAGTCGTTTTTCTCGGCAATTTTTTCTGCTATCGCCATCATATAACGACGAAGAAGCAGTGTAAAATACTCCTCATCGCAGTTCTTTGCAAGCTCCTCCTGAATCTTTGTCAGAGAAACGACGTGAACCAGCATACTGCCCGAATATCTGGTGACGAGCCTTGCAAGCTCCAGCACCTTTTCCTTTGCTCTCTCGCTTGTATAGGGGAAACTTTCAAAATGTACTGCGTCTATCTTAACGCCGCGCTTTGCCATCATATATCCCGAAACGGGGGAGTCGATTCCGCCCGAAAGAAGCAAAAGCCCCTTTCCGTTTGTACCAACGGGCATACCGCCCGCACCCTTAAATGATCCGGCACTTATATAAGCAGCATTCTCTCTTACCTCAACTCTGACGACGACATCGGGTTTTTTCACATTAACACGCAGATACGGGCAGGCGGAAAGTACCGCACCACCGCTTTCTGCGGCAATTTGGGGAGATTTCAAGGGAAATCTCTTGTCTGCACGCTTAGCCTCAACCTTAAAGGTCTTTTTGTCAGACATAAATTCGGGAATATATTCTCTTATAGTTTCCTTGATAGCATCCATATCCTTTTCGGCAACTGCCGCACGCTCGATGGTTACTATGCCGAAAACTCTCGTAAGCGCATCAAAAACTCCGTCAAGATCGACACCCTCCGAGGGTTCAACGTAGACGGTACTCTGGGCATGGCTAACCTTAACGGTGCCAAAGGTCTTTAGTCTGAATTTAAGTTCCTTTATAAGAGCATTTTCAAAAAAGCTGTGATTTGCACCCTTAAGTACGATCTCACCGCATTTGCAAAGAAATATCTCCTTCATTTTTACCTCTGAATAATTTAAATTTTGACCAGCTTTTGGATCAAAGATCCTCCGAGCCTTCCTCCGGCTCTTCATCCGCCTCTTCATAGGAGATGAGAGCAAGAGCGTCCTCCAGATTTTCCTTGTCAACGTAAAAATCGCATCCGAAGGTGCTGTTTGAGCCCATGACTATTCTGACAACCTCGCCCGTACCCCTTTCTCTTGCAAGATATGGGATGTCAGCATCCCGAAGGATGCTCTCGATTATGGCTCTTTCCTCCGGAGAATATGTCGTGGTAAGAATCTCAACGTTTTCCGTTTGGGGAGATGCAGGCTTGTCTGCACCGAAAAGCTTATCAAAAAACATACTTCTAGTCCTCTTTTTTGTAATAATTGGGGAAAAGTCTATCCCAGACCGCAGCGCAGGCATAGGTATCTGCCAGCGAACTGTGGGGAACGCCTTGCCATTCGATGTCAAAGCACTCCATTGCATCAATAAGGCTTGCGTGAACCACATCGGGGCGGTGTTCCTGTGCATAGCGGACGAATTCGTTTGCACAGCAGCGAACCTTTTCGTGCAGTACCTCCTGCTCCTCTTCGGTATCGTAGATGTATTTAATGTGACTGTAATCGGTGGAAACACCGTATGCAATAAGACGCTCGCAATTCTCAAATATATTTTTGATGGTTGGCACAAGGTCCGAAAGAAGAGGTGCATCCTCAACCATATCGGGAGTTATGCCGTGGATCTTCTCGGTCTTTTTCCATTTTTTAGTGTGGTCGGGTCTTACGAGAGTGTCTATTACAAGCTCTCCGAGTCCGTTGATTATGGTAATTGAAATTATTTCATCTCTTGCATAAAATCCTGTAAGCTCAAGGTCAAAAAAGAGTATCTTCTTCGGGTCCATGCCGTAATATGCGCTTCTGTGGCGGTCTCCCTCTGCACGGCGGATAGCCATTTCTTCTTCATAGCAGTCCTCGCACATTTTGTGCTTAAATCTTACCTTTTTATTGCATTTCACGCACATCATCGGAAGACGCAAAGCGGTTTTTTTATCATAGAAGAATACCGTTGTGCCGTCAGCACGCACAGTGTATGCAACAGGCTCCTCGATAGGACGATAAAACATCTGTTCAAGGCGTTCCTTTGAATAAAAGCCGTTATCTGATGCGCGTCTTGTGCTCATTTTTTCAATTATGTTTCCGCTTGGAAGAGTCATGCTCTCTCCGCTTTTACCATACCAAACCTCGGGAGGAGCTTCCTTTACAAAAAGGGGGTCGAAATAGAAAACAATCTCCTCTCCTTCGGGTGAATATGTAAAAGCCACGGGGTCTCCGCCGGGCTGAAGATGAAGCTGGGAAAGCGTTGTTCTTGTAAGATATTTACGAAAATCGGGATCGCTCTTTTTCAAGAGCCCTATGGTAGCACCCGATCGCAATTTCAGTGTTTCTTCCAAAATATTTCCTCCTATCCTATTGATAGACATAACATAACATCTTATTATATCACATATGCGTAGAAAGTTCAAGTCGTAAAACAAAAAATTTTTACTTATGTTGGTCGTATATAAAACCTATTGGCTCTTGACAAAATAAGGTCTATGTAATATAATATATATGTGTGTAAGTAAATCTGTCAGGAGGATAAAATATATGGAACAGACCAGAAAAAATGAGCTTTCCGAGATCGCCCGCAGTATAAGATTGGGTGCTATCGAAGGCGTTTACAATGCAAAATCCGGTCATCCCGGCGGATCGCTCTCTATCTCGGATATCCTTGCATATCTCTATTTCGAAGAAATGAATATTGATCCCCAAAATCCAAAGTGGGAGGATCGCGATCGCTTCGTTCTTTCAAAGGGACACTGTGCCCCCGCCCTCTATGCAGTTCTTGCCGAAAAGGGTTATTTTGATAAGGAACTGCTTAAAACGCTTCGCAAGGCAGACTCTTTCCTTCAGGGACACCCCGATATGAAAAATACTCCCGGAGTTGATATGACGACGGGTTCACTGGGGCTTGGCATCTCTGCCGCTTGCGGAATGGCTCTTGCAGGCAAGGTCAATGGTAAGAATTACAGAGTTTATACCATTGTCGGAGACGGCGAAAGCGAAGAGGGACAGGTTTGGGAAGCATCCATGTTCGCAAACCACTATAAGCTGGACAACCTCTGCGTTATTCTGGACTGGAACGGTCTTCAGATCGACGGCGCAATTACCGACGTTATGAATCCTACTCCATTCGATAAGAAGCTTGAGGCATTCGGCTATAATGTTATTATGATAGACGCTCATAATTTCGATGAGATCGAAGCTGCTTTTGCTGCAGCAAGAGCTTGCAAGGGCAGACCCACTGCCATCATTGCAAAATCGGTGAAGGGAAAGGGCGTATCTTTTATGGAAAACAATGTCATCTGGCACGGTTCAGCACCAAACGCCGAGCAGTATGAGCAGGCTATAAGCGATCTTAAGGCTTAAAGGAGGTAGGAGCTATGATGAATTATGAAAAGAAGGCCACGAGAGAGGCTTATGGCGAAGCTCTTGCTTCTCTTGGCGAAAAATATGATTTTCTCGTTCTCGATGCTGACCTTGCGGCAGCAACAAAGACGGGGGTTTTCAAGAAAAAGTTTCCCGAAAGATTTTTTAACTGCGGAATCGCAGAGGGAAACATGATGAGTGTTGCGTCGGGCATTGCGTCCACCGGAAAATGCGTTTTTGCATCTTCCTTTGCAATGTTTGCGGCAGGGCGCGCCTTTGAGCAGGTAAGAAACTCCATCGGTTATCCGCATCTTGCAGTTAAGATAGGCGCAACCCATGCGGGTATCACAGTCGGCGAGGACGGGGCTACTCATCAATGCCTTGAGGATATCGCCCTTATGCGCACTATTCCGGGAATGACCATAATAAATCCTTCAGACGCTGTTGAGGCTTATGCTGCAGTTGAAGCGGCTATCAATTTGGACGGTCCCGTATACCTGCGCTTCGGAAGATTTGCAACTCCTATTTTTAATATCGGTGAAGATTATAAATTTGAGATCGGCAAGGGGGTCGAAGTCGTAGGCGGCAGTGACGTTACCTTTGTTGCAACAGGTCTTATGGTTTCAATGGCAATAGAAGCTGCTGAGATGCTGCAAGCAGAGGGTATTTCTGCAAGAGTTATCAATATTCACACAATCAAGCCCATCGACAGAGATATTATAATCAAGGCGGCAAAGGAAACGGGTGCAATCGTTACAGCAGAAGAACATAATATCATTGGCGGTCTCGGAAGTGCTGTTTCCGAGGTGGTCTGCGAGGAATATCCCGTTCCTGTGCTTCGCGTCGGAGTTAAGGATAAATTTGGAAAGAGCGGTACCGTTCCTGCTCTGCTTGAGGAATATGGACTTACGCCAAAGGAGCTTTGCGAGAACGCAAAGAAAGTCATTGCTCTCAAGAAATAATGGTAAAGATAAATGTGCTGTGCCGTTTGGTACAGCACTTTTATTTTTAAATACGGAAAGAAGTTTAGTTTATGTTTAGACGTTTATGATGAAGGGGACTTAGCTAAATACTACTTACAAAATAGGGGCTGACTCATTTTTTAATAAGTCAGCCCTTTTTGGTTTTTGTTAAAATTATTTTTTGCCCGAATGTCCCGCTTCCTCGAGCTTTGTTTGACGACGGTTCTTGACCTCATCCGAAATAGGAGCGATTTCGCCTGCAGCCTGAAGTGCCAGTCTTGTAAGCAGAGGTCCTATAAGCTCATAAACAAGTACAGCAAAGAGCGTTATATTTCTAATGAGATTCCCCTCTGCCGCACCGAGCTGTGTGGCCGCAGTTGCACACATTCCAAGGGCAACTCCCGCCTGGGGAAGTAGCGTTATTCCAAGATATTTGCATATCTGAGGTTCACATTTTACCATCTTTGCACTTCCTAATGCACCGAAATACTTTCCAAGAGAGCGGAAAATGATATAAACGATACCAATTATCACGATAGCCGCCTCTGTAAACACCCCAAGCTCAAGCTCTGCACCGCTGATAACGAAGAAAAGAGCAAAAAGAGGCGACGTCCATTTGTCAGATGCCTTCATAAGATCCTCGGAGAGAGGACAGATATTGCAGAAAACCGTTCCCAGCATCATGCAGGTGAGGAGTGATGAAAAATGGATATGTACAGGCCCTATATCAAATTTCAGCATTGATATAGAAGCGGTGAGAAAAACTGCCGCAATCGTTAGATTGAGACGGTTTGTATTTGAATTAAAGAGCTTTTCGAGCATTGTTAGAACCCAGCCCATAATTGCGCCGAGAAGAAGTGAGCAGAATATTTCAACCAAGGGATTTACGATGATTGAAAGAATGTCCATTTCACCGCTTACCATTGTCTTTGCAATTCCGAAGGACACAGCAAAAACCACAAGCCCAACCGCATCGTCAAGAGCAACTATGGGAAGAAGAATCTTTGTGAGAGGGCCCTTTGCCTTGTACTGACGAACGACCATAAGAGTTGCGGCAGGAGCTGTTGCAGTTGCGATTGCTCCGAGTGTCAGAATTTGAGGAAGGCTTATCTTTCCCGGCATAAGATAGAAAACAGCGAGAAGGGCAAGGTCAACAAAGAATGTTGCCATGAGTGCCTGAAAAACACCTATGACAAGCGCCTGCTTACCGGTTTTTTTCAAGTCGTTCAGACGAAATTCGTTTCCGATGGAGAAGGCTATAAAGCCGAGAGCAACGTCCGAGATCATCCCCAGATGCTCAACAGCCGCCATATTTGAAAATCCGAGACCGTTTATTCCGAATGCACCGAGGCAATATGGGCCAATAAGCACACCCGCAATTAGATAAGCGGTTACGGATGGAAGCTTTAAGGGTTTAAATAATCTGGTCATTATAAGACCCGCAAGAAGTGCGATCGAAACAGATAATAATGTGTTCACTTTATTTTCTTCCTCTTTTATCTCACATAAATTAGGCGTGATCACAGCCTTTGCAATCACGCTCAAATATGATAACACACTTGTCGTATTTTGTCAATAGAAAAGCAAAATTTTTTTACTGTTCAATACAGTACAATAAAAACCTCAAAATAGATCTTTGCACCGATATTTCTGCCCACAAGAAGCTCCAAGTTGATTTTATTTGAATGGTTCTTTCGCTTCACATTCCTATCATTGTTAGGACAAAAAAGTTTTTTTCATTTATATATTGAAAAAATTTCTGCTGTATGGTAAGATAATATGTAATAAAAAGATGAGGACGGTAAAATGATGACCGGTAAAATAAGCGTAAGAGGAATAAACTTTGACGATTTGACTCTTTACGAGGCGGCGGCACTCCTCGGGGAGCATATTGAAAAAGGAGAGGGCATAAAGGCGGTCTATACACCAAACGCAGAGATCGTTCAACTTTGTATTGAAAAAAACGAATATTTTGAACTGATAAATTCTGCCGAAATGATAGTTCCGGACGGCATTGGAGTCATAAAAGCCGCAAAAATTCTCGGAACACCGATGAAGGAACGCGTTCCGGGAGTTGAGCTGGGCGAAAGAATGATAGAATTTTGTGCAAAAACGGGCCATAAGGTATACTTTCTCGGCGGAAAACCCGGAGTTGCCTCCCTTGCCGCAGAAAATATGGCAAAAAAATACCCGGGGCTTTGCACCGCAGGAACAGGGGACGGGTATTTTAAAAAGGAGGGCGAGGAGAGCCAGAGGATCATCAATGAAATCATCGCATCGGGAGCAGAGCTTCTTTTTGTCTGCCTCGGAGTACCCGCACAAGAAAAATGGATATTTGATAATAAAGAACAGCTTTCCAAGTGCGTAAAAGTCTGTATGGCTCTTGGCGGAAGTCTCGATGTCTATTCGGGCATAGTTAAGCGCGCACCGAAAATTTTTTGTAAAACAGGGTTTGAATGGCTGTATAGATTTATAAAACAACCGTCAAGAATAGGCAGAACGATGAAGCTACCCAAATTTCTCATTGGCACCTATGTCGAAAAGCTGAAGAGAAAGCCTTGATTCTTAAATATTATAAATAGTATTTTTTTAATCAACTAATAAAACAAACGACAGCACCTGCGTTTTTACGCAGGTGCTTCATCTTTACGCCTTTTTTAATGATATGACCGCAGGTCGTTACCGAGACCCTCGCCACAAAGGGGAAGAATGAATGTAAATTCATCTCCAATATTTTCTGTCAAGGCTTCGATATTGTATAGCCTCTGCCACGTGTTTTGGCTCGACGGTCTCGCTTCCGTCAAGGTCTGCGATGGTTCTGGAAACTCTTATAATTCTGTCATAGGCTCTGGCAGATAGACCTATGGCGGAAAATGAGCGACGCAGGAGTGCAAGGGAGGCTTCGCTTATTTTCAACATCTCGTCTGCCGTGCCCGGGCGTATCTGTGCATTGCAAAAGACACCCTTGATATCTTCAAAACGCTTTGATGCCACCTCTCTTGCCTTCACGACTCTCTCCCTAACGGCAGCAGAGCTTTCGCCCCTCTCGGAGCTTGTCATCTCGTCGATGGTGAGAGAAGGCATCTCTATCTCGATATCAATTCGGTCAAGAAGCGGTCCGCTTATCTTTGAAATATAATTTTTCACCGCCTGCGGTGAGCAGGTGCATTTTTCGGTAGGATGCCCGAAATATCCGCATTTGCAAGGGTTCATGGCGCAAACGAGCATAAAGGACGAGGGATAAGTGACCCTGCCGTTTACCCTCGTTATTGTGACCTTACCGTCCTCCATAGGCTGACGGAGAGAATCGGTGACGTTTTTATTATATTCGGGAAGTTCGTCAAGGAAAAGAACGCCGTTGTGAGCAAGTGACACCTCGCCCGGGACGGGATTTGCGCCTCCGCCCACCATGCTCACCGCACTCATGGTATGATGAGGGGATCGGAAGGGTCTCGTTTTCAGTAAAGAAACTCTTTCACCCAAAATTCCCGCAACAGAGTGAATCTTGGTGGTTTCTATCGCCTCGTCAAAGGTCAGGGGAGGCATGATTGTGGGCAGACGTTTTGCAAGCATTGATTTTCCGGTTCCGGGAGGGCCGATAAGAAGGATGTTGTGTCCTCCTGCGGCGGCGATCTCCATGGCTCTCTTTGCCACGATCTGCCCCTTTATATCTGAAAAATCAAGGTCGCTTTTGGTATTTTCCACATCAAACATAGCAAGGGCTCCCTTAACGGGTGTGAGAGGTTCTTTGCCGCAAAGATGAAGAGCAAGGGATCGAACATCCTTTACTCCGTAAACGGTTATTCCGTCAAGCGAAGCCGCCTCCTGAGCGTTTTCCAATGGAGCATAAAACTCCTTAAATCCCGCCTCTCTTGCGGCGGCGCACATACACAGTATTCCGCGAACGCCCCTTATCTCGCCCGAAAGAGAAAGCTCGCCAACGAAGCATTTTCCCTCAAAATTCACGCTTCCGAGATAATTGCTGGCCCCGAGAATACCCATGAGGATAGCAAGGTCGAAGCCCGAGCCCTCTTTTTTTCTGTCTGCGGGAGCAAGATTTACCGTTATTGCGCTTTCGGGAAAGCGAAAACCGCTGTTTTCAAAGGCTGTGCGAACACGCTCCTTTGCTTCCTTTACGGCGGCGTCGGGAAGCCCGACTATTTCATATTTATCAAGTCTGATGTCAAGCACGTTACATTCAACAGTGACGATAAAGCCGTCAACACCGCTGTTTGCCGCACTGAAAACCGATGTCAGCATTTTTATATCCTTTTTTATTTTTTGTAAACTACTTATTTTATGATGAAAAAGCAACAGAAGACAAGCAAGGCAAGGACGATTCTGTAAATTCCGAAAGGAATAAAAGTATGCCTTTTTACAAAATCCATAAGAAACCTGATGGCAAATACCGAAACGAGATAGGAAACGGCGCATCCCACAAGCAGGATGACTGCCTCCGCCATGCCCATATTGCCACCTTCAAGAAAGAATTTAAGTGCCTTCAGTGCCGAAGCCCCAAGCATTGTGGGCAGTGCCAGAAAAAATGACATTTCCGCCGCCTCCACTCTTGAAAGACCAAGCATGAGACCGCCGAGAATCGTAGAGCCGCTTCTCGATGTACCGGGAATCAGTGCAAGAACCTGAAAACATCCCATTCCGAAAGCCTTTCCATAGGAAATATCATGCACCGTCCTGATTTCATTGTTTTTACCCCGTCTTGCGTATTCAACTACGATATACAGAATACCGTAAAGGGCAAGGGTCGTGGCAACTGTTCCCGCATTGTAAAAATGTGCATCAAACCAATCGTCAAAAAGCAGACCGATAATGGCAGAAGGGATAACCGCAACTATGATTTTGCTCCAGAGAGTCCATATTTTTATATTTTCTCTGCATCTTAAAAAGCCCCCTATACCGCATTTTCTGAATTTCGGCACGAGAGTTTTGAGGAAAAGTCCAAGCACCGCAAGGGACGCCCCCAGCTGAATGACAACCTCGAACATCTCAAAAAAATCCTCGGAAACCGAAAGAGGCAAAAGCTCCTCAAGGAGAATAAGATGTCCCGTTGAGCTGATGGGAAGCCACTCTGTGATTCCTTCAACTATACCGTAAACTATAGTTTTTAAAATTTCAATAAATGTCGTCATATATCATTCTCCTGCACGCATTATGTCGCCCTCATGCACGTCAAACGGCACACGGGCAAAGAATACCATAGAGGGATGGGGGGTACTTTCGATGCTTTCCCCCTTTTCCGAATAAAGCTCGTTCACGAAAAACGCCTTTCCTACCTTGCCCGGTGAGATGATCTCTGCCGAATCTCCCGCAGACACCTTGTTTCGCTGAACAAAGGGATAAAGCTTGCCTTTTTCGGTTTGAATATCAATATTTTTGGGCAGTTCAACCTCTCCCAGTGCCGTTGCAAAATAAGCCTTGTCTCTTATATAGCCGTTTTGCGTGCCGAGATTTGCGCTTTTGAGCGGATGGTCGAAATAGTATCCCGTGCAATATTCTCTATGACTCACGCATCCAAGTTCCTTTATAAGAGCAGGGTCAAATTTATATCTGTCTGGATCTTTTATATATGAATCCATCGCCATTCTGTAAGCATTTGTCACAACGGCGGTATAATATGCGCTCTTCATTCTTCCCTCGATCTTGAAAGAGTCGATCCCGCTTTTCATAAGAGCGGGAATATGCTCTATCATGCACATATCCTTTGAGCCAAGGATAAAAGTTCCGTTTTCGGTCTCCATAATGGGGAGCGGAACATCGGGACGCTTTTCCTCAACGAGAGCATAATTCCAGCGGCAAGGCTGGGTGCAAGCACCTCTGTTTGCATCTCTTTCGGTAAGATAATTTGAAAGGGTGCATCTGCCGCTATATGAAACGCACATTGAGCCGTGAACGAAAGCCTCAATCTCAAGCCCCCTCGGAATATTCGCCTTGATCTCCATTATCTCGTCCATCGTCAGTTCTCTTGCAAGGACTATCCTCTTTGCTCCCATATCGTAATATGCGCGGCATACCGCAGAGCTTACCGCACTTGCCTGAGTTGAAATATGGATCTCCATATCGGGGATGATCTTTTTGACGGTGTTAAGCACTCCGAGGTCTGCAATTATCATAGCGTCGATTCCGTAGTCCTTAACGGTGCAAAGAAATTTTTCAAGAGTGCTATATTCATATTCTCTCGGCATGGTATTTACCGTAAGGTATATTTTTTTGCCTCTTTGGTGGACGTATGAAACAGCCGAAAGCAACTCTTCATCGGTAAAATTGTCTGCGGCAGAGCGCATACCGAAAAAATTGCCTGCAAGATATACCGCATCTGCTCCATAAAGAAGCGCCGCCTTCATTTTTTCAAAATTCCCTGCGGGGGATAAAAGCTCGGGCATGAGAAAACTCCTTTTTCGTGTTGTAATTATATTATAATACCGTCATGTAAAAAAGTCAATAAAGATTATTTGCGCTTAAAGCCGCATTTGGCGCAAAGCGGCTCGATGAAGCGATGGTGCTCCATGGCGTTTTTCATCGCCTTGGCTCTTGGAGAGGAAAGTATCTCATCAATCTCTCTCTCAAAAATATTTCCGAGCGGTATGTCGCCGTTTCTGTCAAGACAGCAGGGAACTACCGTACCGTCGCAGAGAACTCCGAATTGAGTGAGCAGCGCATGGCAGCTTTCCCCCCCTATTTCGTCCTCATATTCTTTTATCTCGCCCCCCTCGCCTGTCTCGGGCCAGATAAAGCGTTCTCCCCACTCGATAAAAACATGGGTAGCAACGCGCTGTCCTCTGTGAGTTTTGACCCACTCCTCTTTTTGTGGAGAAAATATTTTTTTGGTAAGAGAAATGACCTTATCATTTAGCTCCTTTATCTCCAAATTGTTGCCGTCTCCTTCAAGATTCCAAAGGCGCAAGACCGCAAATTTCCCGCTTTCTGCAAGCTGTTTTGCTCCTTCAAGCGAGTCTGTTAAATATTTTTCCATCTTTTGCTCACTCGTGCTTCCCGATGCGTTTCCCCCAAATGAATGGAGAGAAATGCTGACTGTATGAAGCTTTTCGGAAGCTTTTAAAACGGAAAGGCAATCGGGAAGTAGTATTCCGTTTGTGGTGATTTTCAGCTTAATATCCATCCCGTCTGCAATTTCGATAATTTTATGCAGCTCAGGATGAAGAAGCGGCTCTCCCATTATATGCAGAAAAAGATTTTCTATCTTGCCGTTCAGCTTTTTTGCAACGATCTCAAATTCGCTGGCAGACATATGCCGTCTCTCCCGATCGTGACCCGGACAAAAATCGCATTTCAAATTGCAGATATTGGTTATTTCAACATATGCATTTTTCATTATATATCTTCTCCCGAAAGTATCATGTCAAAGGCAAAGCGTTCGTTTTCATCGTCCTTTTTGCCGCCAAGGTAGATAACTCCGCATCTTAAAAAACCGTTTTTGGTGAGCATTTTCTGCATTGAGATATTTTTTCTGTGGGTATCACCCCTCAGGTAACGAAGCCCCGCCTCTTTTGCCAGAGCGGAAGCGTGTTTCACCATCATTCCGCCGATACCCTGACCCTTTGCAGAAGAAGAAACTGCAACTCTGTGAATTGCACCGTATTTTTCGTCAAGCCTGAAAGAGCCGTTAAATATCTTCCGGTAATTTTGGTCGCCCCTCGTGTCAAAGCAGTAAACTCCCATCACTTTTTCGTCCTCCTCTGCCACATAGAGACGGTCACCCTCAATATCACTTTCAAAATCTGATAACGAGGGGTATTCTCCCTGCCATTGAGGAATGTGGTTTGATGCAAAATAAGACCTTGCCTCGCCAACTATTTCCATTATTCTGCAAAGATCAGATTTTTCCGCTTTTCTTATTATCATATCAAAAAACCTCTCATACTATCATGGATACCGAGCGAAGCTCCGTTTTTTCCTTCCTCCTGTATTCGCTGGGAGACATTCCTATCTGTCTAACAAAGGCTCGATTAAAGGTACGCAAGGTGTTAAACCCGACACATTCGGATATTTCGGTTATTGTCTTGTCGGTCTGCCTCAGCTGACGGCAAGCGTCGTTTATCCTCAGAGAATTTATATAGTCGTTGAATCGTACCTTCAGCTTCATGCTGAAAAGGTGGGAGATATAGTATTTACTGATATGAAGATCCTCCTCGAGTATCGAAAGGGAAAGATCTCGGGAAAAATTCCTTGAGCAGTAGGTTACAACGGTTTTAAGGGCGTGGGAGTTGACGCTTTTAACGTCAGTAAGACTCATTTTGTCAAGCACAGAGCCGAAAAGTGTTAAAAGCATCCCCCTCATTTGAACTCTTTTGTATTCTCCTAATGAGGAATTTATTTCCCCCATTTTTCTGATTGTTTTCTCGCAATCGGGCGAAAGCTCCTTTGCCTTGATAACTGCCGAGCGAGGGATCCTCGATGTAAATGTTTCGGTAAGCTCGGGAAGCATATCGGGGCTGAAAATAACGAGCATATATTTTTCCTCTGAAATGGTCTTGAACTGATGTATTTGATTTGGAAAAACGACGCAAAGATCTCCTGCTGTCATTTTATACTCCATAGAGTCGATATATACTACCGTTTCGCCCTCAAGAAGCAAGAAAAATTCTATTTCATAGTGCATATGGGCACTGCATTCAAGAGCGATCCTTTTTTCTTCATTGTCCTCGGTGCGAAAGTGGAACTCTTGGTTTTTTATCTCATATTTTGATTCCATTTATTTTCTCCTGACTTGGGGTTTTTCATCTGAGATCGGGGCGGGCAAGACATTTGTCCCCGCGGCGGCATTTGTCCTCTCGGTCTTACCTGCATCTGCCTTTGCATATTTGGGTGCAACGGTTCTCTGCGACTATGTCTTGCGGGTGGAGCAGGCCTTCTGTTGCCTGTGGGGATCCTCTTTCTTTGAGGAGAGATTTTCCTTCCTTTGCCGTAGAAAAATACAAAATAAGCAAGTGCGGAAAGGGCAAGGATGGAAATTATGATGATCACCGCAGTGAAAGCTCCGTTTTTCTTCTTTATATGAGCTGTCATACCCTCGATATAAAGGAGCTGCTCTGCATACGCTGCCTCTATGTCCGAATAAACAGGCGATCTTTCTCCCTCGTTTCTCACCCAAAGATAAAGAGTTATATCTCCGTATGCACCGTCAAGCTCTGCATCCGAAATATCAAAATATACTTTTTGGAGGTTGGATGCCTGAATCGAAACGGACGATGTATGAAAAACGCTCTTTTCCTTGCCGTTCTGGGCAAGAGCAAGTGTAACGAGAGCCGTATTTCCTTCGCCGGGGTCTGCCGAGACTACGGCGGAGATGGCAAGGGCATTTTTCAGACTTTCATAGGGGATGGGTGCGCTTCTTATACCGACATTCTCACCGTCATATTTGGGCTGAAGTCCGCTTTTAAGAGCATTTTCTCCCAAATACGTTGCTATCTCAACATACTGTGCGCTGTCCGAGGGGAAGAAACCATGGCTCTTTCCATCTAAAAAATCAAAAAGAGTTACCTTTTTAGCCTTTTTCAGTGCCTTGTTTTTTTCATCGAGGAAGGTTGCACCTCCTGACGAGGTAAGAACAAAGCTTGCTGCCTCCTTCAGCTCCTCGGAGTAGTAAGGAAGGGACGCTCCTTCCTTGTCGATATCGGCATAAATATGGCATATCTGTCTTTTTTCATAGGCAATCCCCATGCCGTCGGTTTTCCAAAGCCCGCTGTCTCCGTTTCCTGTAGCTCTGTCCCATTGTCCGTTGTAAATAAAAGCACTTGCGCCGTTCTTCATCGCCATCATAAAGGCATAGGCATAGGAACGAGCCATTGCCGCCTCATCATTGGAAGGGATTTCACAGCGGTAAAGGATAAGCTCGGCGTCGTCTCCAATATGCGTTCTTGCAACAGAGAGATTTTTATATGAGAGAAATTCAGTGTCCTTTGCCTCCCTTACAAGAGCATCGTTTGTAACATCGCTGTCCTCCTCGGGGGAATTGGGAATCAGGGCAACTCCGTAGTCCGAAAAGCCGAGACTGCCAAGTCCTTTTTTTAATGCGGTCAGAAATTCCGCGCCTCCAAAGGCGGTCTTACGAGCTATCGGAGCTACGGGATTTTCGCCGTTTTCGCTCTCAATATCCTCCTGCTCTTGCAAATTCCACTTGTTATCAACAGAGGCGAACACTTTGCCGTGGGCATATTTTGAGCGGAGAGCCCCCGAAGCTATGCGCAGAAGCTTTCCATAAGAAGCTGCTCGCTGGGAAAGGGTGCGTGCTTCGTCAAGAGCGGAGTTTTCCCCGCTACCGATAATGTATGCACCCGCAAAACCGTATTTTCCGTCCTCTCTCGTATATCTTTCTGCAAGCATCTCAAAGAATGCCGCCATGTATCGGTAGCCTGCGCCGCTGTCAACGGAAATAGCGTAATTATTGCTTGTTTCCTCACCCTCACCGAGGGGCGTCTGCTTTGAAGCAAGTTGAGCAAGTGCCGAAGGGAGCTTTTCATATGGAGTGGAAAGGGAAAATTCGAGGAAAATCTCAATTCCCGCACCGCTCAGCGTCTTTATCTTGTAATCAAGCTCGCCCATCCTCTCGGCATTGTAATAATAGGGTGCGCCATCAAAAATATAGGACTGCGCACCTTCTTTTGCTTCAGCAAGCAGAAAATCCTCTATAGCGATTCGAAGGACGGTGTGCTTCGTTCCCATTGCCACAGCCTCGGAGCTTGAAACGATAGAAAGCCCCTTTATTGAGGAATATGAGGGATAGGGAGCATGATTTATGGCGAGTGCTTCCGGGTTTTCAATACATTTTGCATCACAGAGGGGAATGTATCCTCTTTCCCTGTCAAAGATCGCAAGCACAAAGCTCGAATAGAGCATAGTTCTTGCTCCGTCCTTCAGAGGCAATGAAAAGGTCATCTCAGCCGCCAACCTTGCCTGTGAAACGGGGATAAGGGTCGTTATTTCGGAAATGTCACTGTTTGCGGGAATCTCGATTAGATATACTGTCTCTCCTCTGAATTCACGAACGTCTGCCGAATCAAGGGTTGCGGAGACCGCTATTCCTTTCTCCTCTTTCACATATTTTATGCTTTTTATCTCGCTTGTCCGATCGCCGCCATCGGCAGAGCATGACGAAAGAAGAAAAGCGAGAGTTAAAACAAGGGCAAGAAAAGCAAAAAATGCATATTTTGCCTTACTGCACGTAGATAAGGAAAGTCGTGCCATATATAAATTACCTCCGAGAAGAAAAATATTGCTGAATTTTATATCCAAAATCTCAAAAAAACGCCATTTTGAGACAAAAAATGCTGTATTTAGATTATATCATATATTTTTCTTCATTTCAAGGGAAAACAAAAAATTAAGTAAAAAACCACAAAAGATTTAATAGCCAACGCCGACGACCTTTTGAAAAATGTCGATCAAAGCTTTTAACTGGCAGAGTCGTCAAAAACTCCCGCGAAAAAGTCTTATTTAACCCAAAAAACAAAAAGCGAAATGGCTCGACCGATTTCCGGCCGAGCCATTTCGTTCGTCTTTTTTCCTACTGTTTGTTTTCGGATGCAGACGAAAGGCTTCCCTCAGACACATTCATATCGCTGAGAGTCTTAAGTTCATAAAATTTGCCCCTCTTTTTCATCAGTTCGTCGTATGTGCCAATTTCCACCATCTTGCCTTGGTCCATAACTACTATTCTGTCCGCATTGCGAATGGTGGAAAGTCTATGTGCCACGATAAACGTCGTCCTGTTATTGATAAGCTCATTTATTGCCTTTTGTACATAATATTCCGAGATATTGTCAAGGGCGCTGGTAGCCTCGTCAAGAATAAGTATCTTGGGGTCACGGATAATGGCTCGAGCAATACAAATCCTCTGCTTCTGAGCGCCCGAAAGTTTGCCGCCGTTCTCTCCTATAAGAGTATCTATGCCGTTTGGCAAGGTATCAAGGAACTCGTTTATATTGGCAAGCTCCAGAACTTCCTGCATTCTCTTTTCGCTGATGCCGGGCATACCGAATGTGATGTTGTCCCTTATTGTTCCTGTCATAAGAATACTGTTCTGGGGAACGACCGAGATAAAATGCCTGTAATCGGTCATGGAAAGGGTCTCAACCGGCTTTCCGTCGATGAGGAACTGACCGCCCGTTGGCTGCAAAAATCCGATTATGATATTCATAATGGTGGATTTTCCCGAGCCTGAGCCGCCAACAAAGGCAATACACTCGCCCGGCTTCACCTCAAGATCAAAATCCTTTATAGTATCCTCCTCAGCACCCGGATAGCGGTAATTCAAATGGTCAAATTTCAGATGTCCGTGAACAAAGCGGAGCTTTATCTTGCCTTCATCATCCTCAACCTCATTTGAAAACATGATCTCAGAAACCGAACAGACCGATTCAACCCCCTTGATAATCCCTGGGAGCATAACGATAATGTTATTGACTCTGCTCACAATATTAGTAAAATAGTTGCTGAAAAGAACCACGTCTCCAACGCCAATAACCTTAGTATAGGCAAGATAAGTGTTGAATAACAGATTGACAAGAGAAAACAACTGGATCGCTATATGAAGCAAGGAAGAGAATTTTGCATTTACTCCGTCAACATTCAGTGCCTTTGCACAAAGCTCTCTTATCTTGGTCTCAAGCTTAATAAACTCCTCATCCTCAAGACCGTGTGCCTTTGTAACGGGGAGCATGCTCAGCATCTCTGCGACCTTTGCGCTCATCTGCTCGTTTTCCTTTCTGAAATCGGAATTTGCCGAACGGAGAGTCTTTTTAAAGAATTGCGAAAAGATGACCTGAATGGGAACGACACAGGCAAAAAAGAGTGCAACGATAAGACTTGTCCTTATAACGATGATTATATTGATGATGAGCAATATAATCGCCGGCATTATTTCCTTTACTATCTGCGATATGAGATGCTCCATGGATTCGATATCGCGGATGAATTTTGACTGTACCTTACCGCTTTCGAGCTCCTTATGATAGGTGATAGAAAGATGCTGAAGCTTTCGGATCAGAGTGCGGCGCATGCCTGCAGATATGGTTCGAAGCATATTATCAGTATATTTGGCATAGATGATATGAAGCGGAATATGTATAAGATATATGACAGCGAGAAAAACAGCGTTATTTATAATAACATTCCGGATATTTTCCGTTTGTTCCACCAGAGCGTTGATGATATTTGCGGTGACGATAGGAGCAATCAGAAACGGCGAATCCTTAATGGCAAACATGATAACGGAAAAAAATATCTTCAGCCAATTTTTTCTCAAAAGTTTTACGATGACGCCCGTGTTGCTTTTCTTACTTGCGGTTTCTTCAAAAAGATTTTCGTAATCAGGTAAGATGGCTTGGTTCTTTGTGCTCATAACACATACCTCCATTCTGTTTCGCCTACGGATTTTTAATTGATTTTTGAAAGGCTTCTAAAAACTAACGCCATTCGCCACTCATTTTATCACAAAGAATAAATTTGTCAATAGGTTTTTCGAAATAAATAAATTTTTTCCGGATGCCCTCGGATGAAATGCGATGAATCGAGATTTCACCGCCTCAATACACCGACGCCGCTATAAATCCCTATTTATTCGTTGCGCAAAATCGAAAAAGACTGAGCCGTTTCGGCACAGCCTTTATATTTTTTATTGATAAACAAGAAATTGCCAAGAAGTTCCCGCAAACGCTATAAGTCGTCAAAAACTCCCGCAAAAAAGTCTTATTTAACCCCCCAAAAACAAAATGCAAAATGGCTCGACCTATTTCGGGCCGAGCCATTTTGGCACAGTCTTTATTCTTTTATTTGATAAACAGGACTTTGTGGAATATCAGCTTTATCTGTATTTGCTATCTTTGCATCCGCAACCGGAATTGCTCTGTTCTTTTCTGCCACATCCATAACTGCCGCAGGAAAATTCCTCAGTAGGAAATTCCATTGTGCGGAAAAGACAGCATGGGTCCTTATCCTCTCCGCAGGAACATTCCTTGTCTGGCACGGAATATTCAGTTGCGCTTATAAGATACTGAGCAGGTCTCGTTATACGAACTACCGAGAAAACTCCAAGGCTCACAAGCAAAACTCTCTCGCTTCTTCCTCTGGAAAGGGGCGCACCTATATTTCTGTAAGCACTCTCAGGTATCTCGTCAACACAGCAGCAGCAAGTGCAGCAGGAATTACATTCCTTTACTTCCGCAATGCGGGCATCAAGCAGAACGGGGCTTGCTGCCTCAACACTTGCAACGGGCAAAGTACCCTCTCGCTGTCCGGGAACGCTGTCACAGCAAGCATCCGAAGAATTTGCTTTACTTGTAAACGTGCTTACACCACAGTCGCCGCCGTAAAGGATGACCTTTTTCTCGATGGCGGTAACGCCGTCAAATTCCTGACTTCTGCCGTTAAGGCAAGCTTCAAAGCGTATAGTAACGAAAAATCTGATATTTACCGAATAGAATCCACGGTTGAACTGAACGGGTGTTACTGTGATGCAAGCGTTTGAGATCTCCGCACACTTAACACGGACATTTCCCGTATGTTCGATTATTTCCTGACCGAAATCGGTCAGATAAACGCTCACATCCTCAAAGCAATCACGATCACGACAGGAATCTAAAACGTGAGACGTCTCTATAACTACATTGCCGCCTCCTCCGCCCAGTAAAGATCTATTATCTGACATGATTATTCTCCTTTTTTGTTTGATAGAACAGGAGCTTTTTCTCCGTTCTTCTCTAATATTTTATGCGACAGGATAAAAATTGACATTATTTTCGGCATTATTTTTTAAGCAAAGGAATATATTTTACTAAAAAGGCGGTGATATTCTTTGAAGAAAGTTATTTTTCTTTCTGTTTTTCTAGTCGTTATTCTGCTTTGCTCCTGCAAAAAAAAGGAAGACCTGCTCCACTATCAAAAGTACCCATTTGAGGGTGAATTTGAAGTGATGCGTGAAAATACGGTCTTTACGCTTCGCATAAGCGGAGACGAATGGCAGGGAAATGGCAACGAACGCTCTCTAGTTGCAGAATTTCTTGCGCCCGAGGAGCTGCGCGGAATAAAAATGTCGCACGAGGGCGGTAAGGTCAGATTTTCACTTGGTGGCATTGAATTTGAGGAAAAAGACACTTCCCCAGTCTCGCTTTACGATTTTGCCTCATATTTTGAGCTTACTGCATCTCCCGTCAGCTTCTCGCAGGAAAATGATAAAACTACCGCTCACCTCATATCAGACGAAGGAGAAGATATCCTGATCTCCTTCTCCCGTGACGGTCTGCCGATGAAGATACAGGGCGAAAAAATAACTATTGGGGTGGTTTCCTATAAAATAAAAAAATAATTTTGAAAATATCAAAAGAAAGGGCTTCCCTCGAATACAGTGAATAAATACCGTGAGGCACCCGTTTACGAGTGCCTCTTTTTGGTTTGGTCATAGCAATCAACCCGATTTGCAGACGGGAAAGCACAGTTAAACGAGAAAACGACTTGCTTTCATACCAAGCTTTTGTTTTTCAACGTTTTCCTTCTTATCTGACAATATCAAGAGACGTTCCGTTTATGAGACCCTCAAAACAGATATCCCCCTCGTATTCGACACGAACACCGACAACGTTCAAAAAGCGAAGCGATGCGTAATTATAGCTTGAAAGAGGCCTGTCAAGGGAATCGTCCGACTGGGCGGAGACGAGTATTTCTTCTCCATCAAATCCCGTTATTATCAAAGTATGATAGAAATCTCCTGTATCATTCGCCAACTGGATAACGTCTCCCTCCATCACCTCTCGGCGGCTTACCTCCCGCATATAAGGCCCCGCCTCTTGGTTGTTCACCATAAAATCATAGAAAAATTCTACGCCCGTCCATGAAGGAGAGCGGTCGCTTGAGGAAACAAAATACCATCCAAACGTCGGGGTAAAATTCATAGCGCAGCTTCCCGCAAGCACCGCTTGGGATACAAAATTCGTGCAATTTCCGCCCTGTCCCGTAAAATCGGTAAAGAGGGGATTTCGTGAAAGCGCCCATTTTCTTGCGTATTCCACCGCTCTCATACGATCATAAGGTTTCATCAAAAGCATTTCTCAATCCTCCTTCCTTTTATTATATTCAACGGATGTTTAAAATGTCAAAGGAATAGAGTTCGGATTTTGTGGTAAAAATGAAAAAGAAAAGGGGGCTTTTGCTTGATAGAGATACAGGGCATAGGGCTTAACAGCCTTTGCGCCATAGGAAAAATACATTTTTACGGACATTCGGAGTCAATATATAAAAGGAGTAAAAAAGCGATGTCGGCTGATGGAATATCCACTGAGCTTCAAAGGCTTGAAATTGCATTCCAGAGCATCGAAGATGGCTTTTATGAGGGAGAGCGCAGCGCACTTCACGAAGAGCTTCACGATAGGGCAAGGCTTACGGTCTTTGAGGGATATGAGGCGGCAGAAGCCGTCTCCTTTGCGGCAGATCACATTTTTTCCGAGCTTTCTCTGAAGGGCGATCCTCATATCTCCGAGATGGGTACGGAGATAGGCAGAACGGCTTCAATGATTCTTCGATATTTATCGAGTGAAGATTCGAAAATTATAAATTTCTCGCCCACACCCGTTATCCTAATCTGCCGAAATATATCGGTAATGGAGCTTAGCCGTGCAGATCCCGCCATGATTTTAGGGCTTTTTCTTTGCGGTGTCGACCCTCTTTCCGAGCTTGCGATCTATGCTCATTCTCTCGGGCTGCCGCTGATAATAAGTGAGGAAGATATATTACCCGAAGCCTCCGAGGGGAAAATGGCTATTATAGACAGCGAAAAAGGAGTTCTTATACTTTCTCCTGACGAGGGTACCGTTGAGCATTACGGTTCCGTACTGTGCGAAATTGCACTGAATAAGGGAAAAAAAGAAAAAAGGCTTATATACTTTGTGCAAGAGCCTTCGGAGCTTGAAAAATATAAGCTTCCCCCTTTCTCGTCTCTGCTTATCCGTGCCTGCGAGAAGATGGGGAAAGAGGAGCATTATCAGCTTTTTTCTTCTATCATCCGTGAACTTGAGGGAGGAGAATTGAAGATAATTCTTCCGGAGGAACGGGAAAAACAAAAAAAGGTCATTTCAGCGGCGATAAAAGCTTCGGAGGGGGGCAAGATAACTTTGATCTTGCCCTCCGGAATAGATATTTCGCACATCCGCTCTCTCAAATATTGCCTTTTTTCGGAACTTGAAGAAGAAAGCAAAAACATTGCAGTGGGAGCTGTTATAGATTGCGGTGCGGCAATGCTCCTGACAGATAAGCTTGCCGCAGAAGCAGATTTTTTGGTCATTGATTCTGATAAGCTTGTCTCATCTCTCATTTTTCCAAGGAAGGCAGAAATCAATGACAGCTCCACCCTCGAAACAGGATGCCGAACATTTCTTATGGCATCGGAAAAGATTATCGAGGAAGGGAAAAGTAAGAGCGCAAAAGTATGCTTTTTCGGAATGATATCTTCAAAAAAAGATATTTATACGCCGCTTCTTTCTCTCGGCACTGACGAAATAGCCATTCCCGCTTCATATCTTTTATAAAACGAAATCCTTTTTCGGACAAGATGTTTTCTCTCTTCGAAAAGCCCCCATATGCGCAAGTTCGTTAAAAACGACCAATTTAAATAAAAAAGAAGCTCATTCACATTCGCATGAATCAGCTTCTTTTTATCAACCTACTAAATTTCTGCGATGACCTCCACCTCAACAAGAGCTCCCTTGGGCAGAGCCTTTGCCGCAACACAGCTGCGTGCGGGCTTTGAGGTGAAATATTTTCCGTAAATTTCGTTAAATACCGCAAAATCTGCAATGTCGGCAAGGAAACAGGTGGTCTTTATTGCCTTCTCCATGCTTGTTCCCGCCGCTGCGAGAACTGCTGCTAAATTTTTCATCACCTGTTCGGTCTGAGACGCAATATCCTTTGCCAGAATGTCACCGACAGCGGGGTCTATCGCTATCTGTCCGGATGTGAATACCATATTACCCGCAACTATCGCCTGTGAATAAGGGCCGATTGCGCTTGGTGCTTTATCTGTTGCTATGATTTCTGCCATACTTCTTCTCCTTTTTTATATCAGCTTAAAACCGAAATCGGTAAGTGCCTTCTTTATCTGCTCAATATGCTCAAAGTTTCTCGTTTCGAGAATTATTCTCAGATAGCAACCGTTAACATCTGAGCCCTCGTTTGCCCTTTCATGATGCACCGAGGTAACGTTTCCACCAAGATCTGCAATGATCCTTGAAACATTTTTCAGCTGACCCGGCTTATCCATAAGCTCTATCATAAGCTGTGCGCTTCTGCCCGACATAAGAAGACCTCTCTTGATAACTCTTGAAAGGATCGTGACGTCAATATTGCCGCCCGAAAGCAAACAAACTGCCTTCTTGCCCGCAATATCTACCTTGCCGAACATCGCCGCCGCAACCGCAACGGCTCCTGCTCCCTCGGTTACAAGCTTGTGATTCTCCATAAGGGCAAGTATCGCCGCAGATATTTCATCATCGGAAACCGTAACGATATCGTCAACATACTTCTGACAAAGCTCATATGTAATATCTCCTGGGCATTTTACAGCGATTCCGTCTGCAATAGTGGAAACGCTTTCAAGCGTTTCTATCTTGCCATTCTTTACCGATCTTGCCATGGAAGGCGCTCCTACCGCCTGAACTCCATATATCTTTATATTCGGATTGAGCATCTTCATAGTATAAGCAACGCCCGAAATAAGTCCTCCGCCACCAATTGGTACTATAACAGCGTCAAGTGCGGGTATCTGCTCCGCAATCTCAAGGGCGATCGTTCCCTGACCCGCAATAACATCCTCGTCGTTAAAGGGATGAATAAAGGTATATCCCAGCTCATCCCGAAGCTGAAGTGCCTTTTTATATGCATCATCATAAACACCTTCAACAAGGCAAACCTCTGCTCCGTAACTCTTCGTCGCCTCCACCTTTGAGATGGGAGCACCGTCAGGAAGGCATATAACTGCCTTTATTCCGTTTTTCTGCGCCGCAAGGGCAACTCCCTGTGCGTGATTACCCGCCGAGCAAGCCACAACACCGCGCGCCTTTTCCTCCTCGGAGAGCATGGCTATCTTGAATGCGGAGCCACGCACCTTAAAGGAGCCCGTGATCTGAAGATTTTCGGGCTTGAGATACAGGGTGCATTCCGGTGCAATGCCGTATGCGCGCACCAAGCCCGTTTCGCGTACGATGTTCTTTAAAACCGATTGTGCATTGAATACCTTGTCAAGAGATAACATTTTTGTTCCACCTTTCTTTTTTTGCCTAAGTCGGATCGTAGCCATGTCG
>JAZUPD010000046.1:0-10557 GCA_045604985.1 Eubacteriales bacterium | reverse complement strand
GACTTCCTCTTTTAAATACAGATATTGGGATTCATCCAAAACGCTTGTTTTTCCGTTTTCATCAGTAATTGTAACCGTCCACGTGTCAAAATCAATATCTATCGTTTGTCCTTCGGTTGCAATTATGCGCTTCACAATAGGTTCATTTAGACCAAAAGATTCGTTTGATGTCTGATGGAAAACGATAATATCGCCGGTGCTTGGGGTATAATTGATATTTGAGACAATGAGCATTTCTTTATTTGCTAGTGTAACATCCATTGACCCGCCAGAAACGACACAAAGACGCAAAACAAAGGAATATAACGTCAAAACGACGCATGCTGCAATCACGAGAATTTCAATTATATCGTAAAGATCTCTGGCAAAGGTCGTTTTTTCTTCATTTTTTGTTGTTTTTACATCGACCATTTTTCACCTCAGATATCGTTTGTAAGAAGAGCCATAAGATCATGGCCGCGAGGAATGTAGTTTTTCGCTTCAGTTGCAGTTTTTTCGGTAAATTTACTCACGCCTTTATAGGATTTGGCGGAATTATATATCATAAAGGGAACAGGATCTATTGCATGAGTTCTTATTGAAATAGGCGTTGGATGGTCGGGAAGGATCATTATTTTAAATTCCTCTCCCGTTTTCTCGAGATATTCATAAACAGGCTTCAAGATAAGTTCGGATATTTTTTCGATGGAGATAACCTTGTTTTCGGCCTCTGCTCTGTGACCGCATTCATCAGGTCCTTCAACATGAACATAGACAAGATCTTTCCCGCGCTTAAAGGCGTCGATAGCAGCATCCGCCTTGCCCCCATAGTTTGTATGAACGTTTCCTGTTGCGCCTTCAACGTCAATACTTTCCATTTTTGCACAGAGACCAATACCCTTGATAAGGTCAACTGCGGATATAACAGTAGCGTCAAGCCCCCACTTATCCTTGAAAGAAGGGAGCTGAGGCTTTTTACCAGGACTCCAGAGCCAAGCGGAGTTTGCAGGACGAAGCCCCCTCCTGCGCCTATCCTCATTTACTGGGTGGCGGTTCAGAATTTCGAAGCTGTCGCGCATAAGCTTGTAAAATTCCTCGCCTCCGTTTTCCTTTTTCGGAAGATACTCGCCGATTGTCTTTCCAAGGATATCGTGCGGTCTCATAAAATCGTATTTATCATTGCCGTTCTTCCAAATAAGGCAATGTCTATAACTGACACCTGTATAAAATTTCCTTATTTCGTTGCCGAGTTTTTCATCAAGAGACTTGATAAGCAGATCGGCCTCTGCGGTGGAAATTTCATCTGCACTGTGGTCAATTATAATCTTGCTGTCATAATCACCTTCATCACTAAGTGTAACAACATTACACCTATATGCAGTTTCATCGGGCATCATCTCTATCCCCATGCTTACAGCCTCAAGTGGAGATCGTCCCTTTGAATACACCTTGGGGTCATATGAAAGGATTGCAAGATTTGCCGTGTCGCTTTCGGGGACCATATCAAAGGGAACGTTTGAAACCGTTCCTATGTATGATTTTGAAGCAAGAACATCCATTGTCGGCTTTACTGCCTTTTCCATAGGAGTGGCGCCGTCAAGGAAATCAATTGGGGTATCAGCCATTCCATCCGGAATAAGAACCAGATATTTCATAATCTATATCTCCTCATATATATAATAAAATTAAAACAATATCCATTATATTATTATACCACAAAATCCGTTAAGGTCAACATAATTTTATCGAATTTATAAAAAATTGTGCGAAGATATTGAAAAATGTCACTTAATGTGATAAAATAATATCAAAATTGATGAAAGTCGGCAGAGGAATATGAGAAAAAAGCTGATAATTATTATAACCGCCGTTATCCTACCGATCATTCTTATCGGCGGGCTTCTGATTTTTGATAAAGCAGAAAAAGAAGAAACAAATATCAATTATAATTTCAATTTTTATGAAAAAAATTATGATGAAAATATACTCGAAGATGAGGAATATCGTGGCTTGAACCGTATAATTTCCTATAAAAACGGTGCGGTTACCATATCGGTTTTGCCCGAAGAATACGCCTCCATCGACCCGGTGCTGGAATTTCTTTCAGAGTTTGTAAACCTCATGATAAACGGCAAATATGAAGAATATCCAAGCTATTTTTCAAATAATTACAAGCAAAAAAACTATTTGCCCGAAAAATTTACGATGCAAAGAATTTATAATGTTACTATTGAAAAGATAAGCGAGGGAATGGCACACGACGGAAAAGCTCAGCTTGTTTATATGCTTGATTTTATGATAAACAAAAACAACGGAAGCCTCAGAGATGATATCGACAGCGACTCATCAAAGCCGTGGTATCTGACGATTATCGAAGAAAACGGAAAATACTTAATTGATAATATTTTGACCTATAATCAGAAATAAAAAACAAGTGACCGATAAAACAGCCACTTGTTAAAAAAATAACAATAGGGAATTGAAAGCTGAAAATTATTTAAGCTCCGCTATAACTCTGTTTACCCACTCGATGAGGGCAGTATTCTCCTCGGGCTTGACAGCACCAATGAAAGGAATACCACATTTAGTGCAGAACACCTCATCAATAACATTGGTTCCGGCGTTCTTAAGAGTTTCCTTAAGAGATTCCGCATCGTTAGCCGTACCATCAATAAGTATCGCAACGTTTCCTGCACGAGTTTTATTAAGCTCCTTGCAGAATTTTTCTGTTATAGCATTCTGCTTTGCGGGAACTGCAAGAATAACGATACGCTCCTTATCGCAGGAATATGCAGGCGGGATCTTATCGACAGCATTTGGAACCAGATCAAATTCAGTTTTAATATTGTTTGCCATCGTCAGCATTTTTTTCTTGGGAGAAGCTACGAGAACTCTCATTTTAATGGGCATTGTTTTTTACCTCCAAAATTTTAGTTAGATACATTTTACCACAAAAAAAGTATTTTGTCATCATATTTTTGAAAATTTGGCGAAAATTTAGTTAATTTTAAAAAAGCTCCTCTCTTAATTATACAAAATTTGCATTTTGTATAATGAGATAGACTTTTGGATTTTGGTATCACTCCCCGCCTCTGATCTTCAGATATTTTTTTCTTGTGGCTTCACCGCCACGTAAATGGCGGACTTCTTTATTAAGCTCAAGTATTTTCTTTACTTTCTCAAACAAAATCGGATCGCTTTTTTTTAAATTCTCCGTAACATCCTTATGCACCGTACTTTTACTAACGCCGAAATAAAACGCAGTTGCTCTTACAGTCGCCTTCTTTTCAACTATGTATTCACCAAGCTTTCTACATCTTTCTTCATACCTCGTAAAGTTCATATTGCACCTCAAAAAATTATTTCGATACAATATATGTTAAATTTTTTAAAATTATCATATCGGAGATACGCATGGTAACAAAAGAATTGCAAAAATTTATTCCTTCAACAATTTTCGAAGGCATGACTTCTATTTCTGCCCTTCTGAACTCACCAAAAAATAATGATCGCAAAATTATAAAGATTTTGTATAATGAGAACAAAGCAAAAAAGCACACCCGAGAAATTAAGTATCTCAAAAAAATGTCGCTTCTTCACAACTTTGATATTGAAACAGTCTCGGAAGAGATTATTGAAAAAAATACTATCGGAAATACTCACGGCGGTGTTATTGCCATTTGTACCGAAAGAACCATAAAAGAGCTTGAGGATAACGATATTGTCGAAGGCGGCGTATATTTTATGCTCGAAGGCATCGAAGACCCCTATAATTTCGGTTATTCTCTTCGCTCTCTTTATGCTTCCGGCATCAGCGGAATAATTCTTTCTCCCAGAAACTGGATGAACGCCGCAGGGGTCGTTGCAAGAGCTTCTGCGGGAGCGTCTGAGCTTTTCCCAATGTATATTTCAGAGCCTTTAAAAGCAATAGAAATGTTTAAAAGCAAAGGCTATAAGGTATATTGCGCCGACAAACCAAATTCCGTTTCTATTTACGAAACAGAGCTTAAAAAACCCATGTTTATTCTTATCGGGGGTGAAAAAAGAGGAAATTCAAAGCCTGTTCTTTGTGCTGCGGACAAAATAATTTCGATAGATTACGGAAGAGACTTCCCTGCTGCACTCTCGGCTGCATCCGCTTCTACCGTTATCGCCTTTGAGATCATGAGACAAAACAAATAAAACAAACTGCCGTGCATTGATCACGGCAGTTTGTTTTATTTAGAAGGCTTTGACCATATACCGGTCTCGGGATTTTTTTGCAAAACAAGCGTATAACCGCCATTAGGTGCTCTGAAATATATTTGTGTGTCATTCTCTCCAAGCTCAAGTGTAAAGGTATTTTTAGCACCGAATTTGCTGTTAAGACCTCCGAAGGTGGAATAAAAATCAAGATAATGAGGTTTAACCCCGCCTCCGTCATCCTTATAACCTCTTATGTACCCCATGGAAGTCGTCACCGTGGTGGAAAAAGTCAATATGTTTTCGTTTGAGACGTGAAAATCCACTAAAGCAACGTCGCCTCTTTTTATCGAGCCTGTGAACCCGAAGTATCCCAAGACGATTATGATTACCAAAATAACTGCGGCTGTAAGTGCATTATGCTTCATATTTTGCCCTCCGCTTATTTTGAAATATTATTAAGAACCGAGGCAGGCACAGAATCTTTCAAAAATTCAGCAGTCATATATACCACTGATTGAGAATACTTTTCCTCACTGCATGAAAACATGATTCCGACATGATAACCAGGCTCTGACTCTGTGAAAATATTTCTCGTTTCGGTGATATTTGCAAGATTTTTAAGAACTTCCTTGTAAAGCTCGATGTTTTTGGGAAGCGAAATACCGTCCGCACTTGAAAAATCCTGCTTGTCGCCGGTATAAATCACGACGTTCATAATCTTGCTTGCAAGGTAAGAATAATAATCATCAATAGTATTTCCGCTCATGTGAGCTTTTGCAAAAAGATCATCAATGAATATCGGTGCTTGAAGCTGGCGGTAATCGGTTATCATATCACCATAGAAATTTATTCTTCCTATCTGGGGTCTCTGGAAATACCGATAGTCTATTCCGCCAAAATCATCTCTTGCCGCAAGAACAAGATCCTCGGACATAAATTTTTGAATTATCTCGCGTTCATAAGCATTATATTCGGTGATTTTATCATATCTGATAGAATATCTGTTTGGCTCAAACACTTCAAGATGAGCCTTCCAAATGTTTTCGTATTCCTCGGAATTGGCTACCGCTTTTGCAAAGGCTGTCATTTGCTCACTTTCAAGCATGACCCTTACCCTTCTCGCAATATGTACACCGCTCTTCATTTTATATACAACTTGATAGATTAACTGATCATAATCATCGGTATTGAAAACAGGTTCGGTGGTTGGATATTCTCCCTCAACAGCGACTGACATCTCCATTCCGTAAGGAGACGCTACCCAATCGCTCGCTCCTGTTATAAATTCGCCATTATCATATTTAAGATCATTTCTTGAATTATCAAGATCAATCGCCGACTTGATTACGTCTCTATCTTCAAAATCAACATCTTGGATCTGGTTTAAAAGATTTATATACACACTCTTAACATCATCTGCCTTCGGAACATAATCATCAACTCCGAAAACGTCAAAGCCTATGCAAAGGAAAAATACCAGCATAACAGCCGCATATACACCAAGACCTTTTAAACCGGAGAACATTTTTCTCGCATTTTTCCAAAGTATGGTATTGAGAAGCAAGAACGAGAGAAATGCGCCAAGCAAAAGTCCAACCACATACCAAATAAAATCACTTACAAGAGCATAGAAGAAAATTCCGCCAAGCCATGTTGCGGGGATAATTACCGAATAGCGGAAAAATGCCGCAAATCCGTCAAATACAATGGGCGTTCCTGCCTTTTCGATCTTTCTTGCCTTATAAAGTGAAAGCGCACCGACCAAAAACGCAAGCGAAGCAAAAGCAAAGAAGAAATAATCAACTGTGCTGATACGCTCTATGAGTTCAAGCGAAAGAAGTCTCACAAAAGGCAGTAGATTAATTAGATTTAACATTCCTTCCTCTTCGATGTAATACGAAGGATTAAATGTATCAAAGAACAACTCAAGCGTAGCAAAGAAGGTACAATAATAAGTGAAAACTATGAAGCAGAGATATAGAGTCATGAGAATCCTCATAACATTAGTTCCACAGAGCATTCCGGCAAAGATCGTTACAGAATATATCATGAAGAATGCAAGGATGGAAAGTCCAAAATTCACCATTATCTGCTTAAATATCATCAATCCATAGCCTGCCGCCAACTCCCGGGTCTCACAAAGCACGATAACTATCAGAACGTTTGCAAGAAAGGTCGTAAAATAGCTGATAAATCCCGCTGCAAGTCTTGTGAGATAAATACTTTCGCGGCGCATGGGAATACTGTGATAAAAATCCGCACTAATCTTATTGTTGAGAATTTTTGTAACATAGCTTCCCGCAAGCAATGCTATGCCCATGGAAACGAGCGTCCAAATCTGAGAAAATTGTTCCATTATATTGAGCAGACTCTTTGAACATCTTAAAAGATGTTCTTCTGCGCTCTCGTCATGTCGAACAACATAACCCATATTCTGCATAAGAAGCGGAATTATCATCGTGAGACAGAATATGATGAAATAAAGAACCATTCTCGGCCATGATCTCTTCAGCTCGCCAAGAAAATATTTTGTGGTCATATTACTGCTTCTTTTTTCAGAACACAACTTTTGAGTAGTCATAGCCTCTTTCCTCCATTTCGCTTATAAATATTTCTTCAAGTGTGAGCGGAATGATCTCAAAATATTTTGACTGGGCCGCCTTTGCCGTTTCTTCAATTTTATCCCTTTCACCTCTTATAACCGCTGTCATAAGTGCGCCTCTTTTGTTTTCGGAAACAACATGAAATCCCTTAAATATGTCCCCTGCCCTCTTATCTTCTCCGAATACACCTTGAACCGTATGAATTTCAGATTTTAGTGCGTCTATCTCACTCTCAAAAAGTATTCCGCCCTCGTGAAGAAGACCAATATGATCGCAAATATCCTCGATCTCTCGAAGATTATGAGAAGCAATAACGGGAGTTAAGCCCCTCGATGCAACCTCCTCGGCAAGTATCCTTTTAACAAGCAGACGCATGACAGGATCCAGCCCGTCAAAGGTCTCATCGCAAAGCAGATATTTCGGATTGCAGGAAAGTCCAAGCAAAATCGCAGTTTGCTTTTTCATTCCTTTTGAAAATGTCGAAATCTTACGACTTCCGTCAAGTCCGAAAAGATTTAAAAGATCGTTATATCTTTCAAAAGAAAATTTGGGGTAAAGCGAACCGTAAAGCCTTGCCATTTCATCGGGTGTAGAATTGGAAAGGAAATACTGCTCATCCGAAAGGTAAACCACAGATTCCTTTATGATAGGATTTTCATAAACAAGCTGTCCGTCATAACCGACTTTACCGCTATCGGGACGCATTATACCGCACATGATTCGAAGAAGAGTTGATTTTCCGCTTCCGTTTGATCCGATAAGACCATAAATGCTTCCGCTGCCTATCTCGGCATTTATATCTGTAAGTGATTTTATGTCACCGTAGCTTTTTGATATGTTTTCAATTAAGATCATCTGTTATTTTTCCTTTCTATAAGATCATTGATTTCAGAAATTTTAATTCCGGCTTTTATCGCCTCATCGACGAGAGAGTCAAGACTGCGTAGAATGTTCTCACGGTGTTGCCTTTCGATAGAAGCCGTATCGGATGCTATAAAGCTTCCTCTTCCGGGAACGGAATATACAATTCCCTGCCTCTCAAGCTCGGAATATGCCTTTTGAATTGTATTGGGGTTTATGGCAAGTTCCCCTGCAAGCGAACGAACAGACGGAAGCGGCTCATCAGCAACCATAAGCCCGCCAACAACAGAATCCTTGACAGATGCAATTATCTGCTCATAAATCGGTATTCTGCTTTTAACATCCACCACAATGATACTCATAAATCCTCCTCTACTGTATTATTCGTACTAGTACACATCTATTATATCACAACAAAAAAAACCTGTCAATAGTTTTATTCACATTTTTTGGTGTGTATTTTGCACAAATATGAAATGTCGTTTTTGGTTGTTTTTTCGCTAAACGATGTTTTTATTAAAATGAAAATAAAACTCTTGACAAATCGTACTCGATATCTTATCATATATAGGAATTAAAAACAACGGAGGATTTATGAAAAAGTTTGTTTGTGCACTTTGCGGTTATATTTATGATGTAAAAGCAGGAGATCCTGATAACGGTATCGAGCCTGAAACCGAATTTTTGGAGATCCCTTCTGATTGGTTATGCCCTCTTTGCGGTGCTTCAAAGGAAGATTTTGAAGAGGTTGAGGAAGACGCTATTTGATACCGTTTTTCGTCATTTCAAATTTTTTTAATTTTTTTTCAAAAAGTACTTGACAAATTTGAAAGTATGGTGTATAATAGTCAGCGTTGTGAGCAACACGATTGCTTACAATATGCGAGAGTGGCGGAACTGGCAGACGCGCACGTTTGAGGGGCGTGTGGTTCACACCGTACGGGTTCAAGTCCCGTTTCTCGCACCAAAGAGACAGGATTCATTCGAAGCCTGTCTCTTTTGTTTAATTTTCGGAGGTAAAAATGAATAATAATTTTGATACGGTTATGGATATCGGTGAGCAGATGCTCCTCTGCGGTGCGGAGATCCACAGAGTTGAAGACAGCATGGAAAGAATGTGCTCTTCTCTCGGTGCTACCGACATAGATGTTTTTATTATAACCTCAAGCATGGTGGTTACAATTCATACCTCCGAAGGCTACTTTACCCAAACAAGACGCATCGTGAGCGCAGGTAATGATATGGAAAGATTGCATCGGCTGAATCAGCTTTCAAGAGATATTTGCGGCGGAAAGCTGTCGTTGGACGATATAAAGAAAAGACTCAGTAATATTGGCAAGCAAAAAAAATATCCTTTTTGGACCGAGATCGCATCATATATTTTTATTGTTGGCGCATTTACCGTTTTCTTTGGCGGAAACACTCATGATGCTTTAACTGCAGCTTTTATAGGAGCAATTCTTAGATTTGTGGTCTTGCTTATTGATAAATTTGAAATCAATAAGATCTTTGGAAAGCTGGTCTGCTCCTTTACCGCAACCGTATTTGCTTTTTTGGCTATGAAATTAGATCTTATTACAAATATTGATAAAGTGATGATCGGCAATATAATGGTTCTTATTCCCGGAGTCGGTCTAACAAATGCTATGCGAGACCTTTTTGTAGGTGACAGCGTTTCGGGGCTTCTCAGGCTCATCGAAGCTATTTTAGCAACTCTCGCAATTGCCGCAGGATACTTTTTGTTCGTTTTCTTATCCGAAGGTGTATTAGCATGACGAATAACGAAATCGTACAGATTATTTCCGCTTTAATAGGTTCATTCGGATTTGCTATTCTATATAACATAAGAGGAAGTAAACTCGCCTTTGCGTCGCTTGGAGGCCTTTTATCTTGGAGTTTGTTCTTAATATTGGGATTTATCATCCAAAGCGAGCTTATAAGATATTTCATAGTTTCTGCGACTATTACTTTTTATTCGGAAATAATGGCAAGAGTATTAAAAACCCCCACCACAATCTTTATTACAACTGCTCTCCTTCCTCTTATACCCGGAGGTTCGCTTTATTATACCATTGCAAACGCCTTTGAGGGAAATATGGAAAATTTTCTAAAAAACGGCTTAGTAACTTTAAAATTGGCAATCTCTCTTGCACTGGGCGTGGTTGTGATCACAGCAATAGTAGATCTTCTGAACCGCTTTGGAAAGAACAAAGCAAAATAATAATAAAAAAATCAATAAAAACACTTGATTTTTATGTTTTTATATGATATAATATTCCCCGTTGAGAAATCGACGAGAATATGCGGGTATGGCGGAATTGGCAGACGCGATAGATTCAGGTTCTATTGGTCGCAAGGCTGTGCAGGTTCAAGTCCTGTTACCCGCACCATGGCGAGTGTTCTTACAGCATTTGAAATGTTGTAGAACACTCGCTTTCTTTATATCGCGACTTGGCAAGGTGCGTAGTTTACGACTACGCCCTTTCTTGTATTTACGGATACCTCGGGCACCGGTAGCGGGAACACTTCGGGAATGAAGATTGCCCCCACACAGTTGTAATGAATGGTGAGGTGCTGTACCCATTCGCCGTCAATCTTCTCCGCCTGATGAACCTCTATGCGGTCGATCAGTTCGTTCAGCATACGAGGCGTTAATACTTTCGCCCTGGTATATTTGCGGACGGTGGAAATGAACATATCCGCTGTTACGGCCTTACTGCTCAATTTATCCATTTCAGCGCGGAGGGTCTTTATCCTCTCGGATATCTCCTTTTGCTCGTCCTCATATCGTCTTGACATTTTGGAAAAGCGATCATCGGAGAGCTTACCCGAAACATTGTCCTCATAGATACGCTCAAACAATCCGTCCAATTCTTCATCACGGGCTTGCAAGGTTGCAAGCTCTTTTTCTTTGAGCCTACGGTCAAGT